>NZ_UBIZ01000430.1:0-21144 GCF_900465275.1 Parafrankia sp. Ea1.12
CCCCGGGCGGGAGGGGGTTCGCGACGGGCACCCGGCCGGTGCGGACCAGCGGGGCGTGCGTCGCGCGGAAGATCACCTCGGGCTCGTGGCGGCCTCGGGCGAGGTCCCCTCGACGTCGAGCGCGGCGGGCCGTGGCCTCTCCGGGTTCAACAGGGTTGTCGCGGGCGGGACCGGTGCGGGCACCGCGGATCACACCGCGGGCACGGATGCCGTCGGCGCACCGCCTGGCAGCGCGTCGCGGAGCGGGCGGGGCGCCCTGGCCGGGTACGGCGGGTCGCCCGCCGATCCGGTGTGGCCGGCCGACCGGGGGCCGGTGAGCGGTGTGCTGGTGCTGCGGGCCGATCCCGCGCTGCTCGCGATCATGGCCGCCGACGGGCAACCGGGCTCGGCACCGGGCGAGCCCTGGGTCCTCTACCTGCTCTCGGGCCCCGTGAACGTGACCCGGTGGGCGATGGGCGAGCCGTTCGAGGCAAGCATCGACACCCGGCAGCTGCCGAACGGCGACTACACCCTGTCCGAGGTGATCTTCCGCGCGACGCACGCCCCGCTGGTCCGCACCGGCCGGGTGCCCGTCGCGAACCCCCTCCCGCCCGGGGTGGACCAGACGGCTCCGGGCGGAGCCGCGCCGCGGTCAGCGGCGGCCGCCGCCGATCCGGGCGACGGCACGCCCCGGGGTACGCCGCCCGGCCCTGCCGGGTCGGCCTCCGCGGGAGTGTCCGGCTCCCCGACAGGCGCCGGTTCGCCGTCGGGCGCCGAGCCGGCGGCGGCCGCGAGCACCGCGGCGGGCGCGGTGGCCGGGCCGGCACCGGCCCCCGTCGCCTCCGGCGCCCGGCTCGCCGGGACCCCGACCGGCGCGGGCGGCGGTGCCGGGTCGGCGGCGACGGCCGCGCTGATCGAAGAGGTCGTCACGCGGACCAATGCCCAGCGCTCGGCCGCGGGCTGCCCGGCCCTCGCGGTCGACGCCCGCCTGGCGGCTTCGGCCCAGGAGCACAGCGCGGACATGGCGGCCCGGAACTACTTCGACCACAGCGGCCGGGACGGGCGGTCGCCCTTCGACCGGATCGCGGCGGCGGGCTACGTCTTCTCGATCGCGGCGGAGAACATCGCGGCCGGCCAGCGGACCCCGGCCGACGTCGTCGCGGACTGGATGGCGAGCCCCGGCCACCGGGCGAACATCCTGAACTGTTCGCTCAGCCAGATCGGTGTCGGGTTCGCCACCGGAGGTGACTACGGCACCTACTGGGTCCAGGATTTCGGCTCGCCGTAACGGCACCAATCGGGCGGCCCATTCCCGCTGGTGTTCTTTTGTCGACCCTTTTCTGTGGCCTTCGGGTGGCGTCTCGAAACCGCTCCGGAGGGTCCCGGACGGCGCCCCGGACGGCGGCCCGCGCCGGCCCAGAACCAGGCGCCCTCATCGGGCCCGGTACTATCGCTCGCCATCATGCTCAGGCCGGCCGACTCCGCCGGCAGAGCGGACACCAAAAGATCACGTATCGTCTGGTCCGGAACAGGCCGGGTCGGGTAACCAGCCGCCGGTGTGCGTGGGTCGGCGCCGGCCGGCTGGCCGCGAAGCGGGTGAGGGAGGGCGAGCGTGGTGCGGTCGGTGGTCACCGGCGCGGCCGGATTCCTCGGCGGCGCCGTGGCGCATGAGCTCCGCCGGCGCGGTGACGAGGTCATCGGGCTCGACGTGCGGCGCGCGCCGGGCGTCACCCTGGCCGACGTCACGACGTCCGGGAGCTGGGAGAAGGCGCTCGAAGGCGCTGACCTGCTCGTGCACGCCGCCGCCGTGGGCATGGGCGGCGTCGGGGAGCTGGCGCCGGTGCGGGCCGGCCGGGCGACCCCGCCCAGCGGCATCACCACCGCGCAGATGCGCAAGGTGCTGCTCGGCGGGACCGCGACGGTGCTCGACGCGGCCCAGCGCGCTGGTGTCCGCCGCGTGGTCCACCTGTCCTGCGTGAGCGCGCTCGGCGACGACGCACCGCACGTGGCCGACGAGTCCGCGCCGGTCGGCCTCACCGGCGAGCCGCGCGCCGACGCGATCGCCGCCGCCGAGCAGACCGTCAGCGCGGCCGCCGCCCACGGGGCCCCCGTCACCGTGCTGCGGATCGCCGACGCCTACGGCCCGCGCGCCGGCCGCTGGACGCTGTGGCCCGTGCTGCTGATGCGGGCCGGCCGGTTCGTCCTCGTCGACGGCGGGCGCGGCATGCTGAGCCCCGTCCACGTCGACGACGTGGTGAGCGCGGTGATGGCCGTCGCGGCCGCCCCGGGCGAGGCGGTGACCGGCCAGGTGCTGCACGTGACCGGTCCGGGCACGGCGACGGTGGCCGAATTCTTCGGGCGGTACGCCGCGATGGCGCAGGTGCGGACGCCCCGGTCCGTGCCTGCGCGGCTGTGCGAGGTCGTCGACGCCGTCGACCGGCTGCCGAGCCGGCAGTCGGCGTCCGCGGGCGGCCGTCCGGGCCTGCTGCGCGGGATCGGCGCGGCCCTCATGGCCAACGTGGACCCGCGTGTCCGGGTCGACCTCGGCCCGCTGACGATCCAGGACGTCACCAGGCGCGGCACGGTCTCCGGGGACCGGATCGCCGCGCTCGTCGGCTGGCGGGGCGAGGTC
This sequence comes from Parafrankia sp. Ea1.12, assembly GCF_900465275.1. Classification (NCBI taxonomy): domain Bacteria; kingdom Bacillati; phylum Actinomycetota; class Actinomycetes; order Frankiales; family Frankiaceae; genus Parafrankia; species Parafrankia sp. Ea1.12. Next base: position 2,612 of record NZ_UBIZ01000430.1, read on the forward strand.
GACCTCGACGAGGGCATGCGGCGGACCGGTTCCTGGCTGCGCGACCGGGGCCTGCTGGGGGTCCCGGAGCCGGCCCGCCGTGGGTGAGGGTCCCACCCTCACCACCGCGCGGCTGCGCGCACTCCCCCTCACCGTCTGGAACGCCGGGTTCGTCGCCGAGGAGCTCGCGCAGGCGATGGTCGCCGCCAACCACGGCGCGCCTGTCCGGCTGGCGGCCGGCGAGCTGTTCGGCGGCGCGGTCGACTCCGCGCCGGCCGATTCCACGCCGGCCGACTCGGTCGCCACGGACCCGACGGGTGTGCGCCGGGAGCTGCGGCGCAGGATCGGTGCCGGCCGGGGAATCCTGACCTGGGTGCTGCGTGCGGACGACGGCACGGCGCTCGGTCTGCTCGCCGCCGACATGCATGCCGCCCGGGCCGCGGTCGGCGTCCGGGTGAGCGCCGCCCACCGGCGCGACGGGTACGCCGCGGAGGCCGTCCGGGCCGTCGCAAGCTGGCTGGAGTACCGGGGGGTTCTGGTCGGGACGAGGGTCCGCGTCGGGGACACCGCCGCGAAGCGGCTCGCCCAGTCGACGGCGTTCGTGCCCACCGGCGTGCTGCTCACCGAACGCCGTCGGCTGTGGATCCGCCCGCCGCCCGGCTGACGCCGTCGGCTGCCCCGTCCCGGATGTCGCGGATGGTCGGCCAGTCACCTGAATGTCGCGGATGACCTGGCAGTGAGGGATATCCGGAATGGCCGGGCCTCGGCGGGGCAGCCCGGGATGGCCTGGCAGTGGTCTGACGATCGCCGCGTGACCCGGCATACATCGTTACTTAGAGTTAACGTTGTCGGCGTGTCGAGTGGCCTGGGTGTCCGCGGGCGCCGCGGCGCGAGCCGGTGGCGCGGCCCCGGGCGTCGACGCTCCAGGCGCCCGCTGTCCAGCGGCCGATCGCCCGAACGTGCCATCGGCCCTGGTCACCCTCTTTCCCTCACCCCCCGGGGGTGGTATTCCTGAGGGCCCCCCGAGGCTGGGGTGTCGGCTATCCGACACAGGTTTTTCATGGTTCCGTGAGACGGCGGGGCCGGGCCGGACACGCCGATACCACGGCCCCCTGTTCAGATCGTGACGTCCTGGGGCACCATAGGAACCGATGTCGCAACCGGTAGCCGGGTCCGCCCGGCCCCGGCGGGGGCGTCTGCGACGGGCCGCGGGCGGCGCGTCGCAATGGGGAGGGAGCCCGCACGTCCGGCGTCACCTGCGCCCTGGGAGGTCTGCACGATGAGCGTGGATGCCCGTCGGGAAGTTCCTACCGGAACACGGTCGAGCGAGGTCACGTACGACCATCTGATCATTCCGCCGCACTGGCGGCGGCCGGCGGGGCCCGGGCCGGGGGAGCCGAACCCGCTGTTCCCCGCGGGTGAGCAGGCGACGGCACCGCCGCCCGGGCCCGCCGTGACCGGCGCGTCTCCGATCAATCCGATGACCGGCCCGATGACCGGTCCGCTGCTGGTCGGCACGACTGCCCGCGCCTTCGCCAAGCTGGACGACATGGTCCGGCTCGGTGACGACGACCGCGCGGTGATCGACGACCGGCGGGCGGAGGCGGAGCGGGCGCTGCGGTCGATCTTCCCGCCGCGCTGCGCGCTGCCCCTGGTGGGCGTGGCCACGATCGGGTCCGCCGGGCGCGACACGATGATCCGTCCGCTCGACGAGGTGGACATCTTCGTGGTCTTCAGCGCGGCGAACAGCGCGTGGAAGCGCTTCCGGTGGGATTCTCGCGACCTGCTCGTCTGCGTCCGCAACGCCATCGGTGGCGACCGGGTGCAGACGATCGGCACCCGCGGCCAGGCGCTGCGCATCGTCTACGACGCCGCGCCGGACGTCCACCTCGTGCCGGCCTTCGACCACCCCCGCGCCGGCTACGTCATCCCGGACAGGGTGGGCGGCTGGCTGCCGACCCGGCCGGAGCGGCACGCGAGCTGGACGATGGACCTCGGCCCGCGGGTCATCTCGGCGGTCCGGCTGCTCAAGGCGTGGAACCGGGTGTGCGGCAGCCACCTGCGCTCGTTCCACATCGAGGCGCTCGCGGGGCAGGTGCTCGCGGGCCGCGGTCTCAACACGCGCCAGGGCCTTGCCGAGGTGTTCCGGCACATGGACGAGGTCGGCCTCGTGGTCGGCGATCCGTCCGACATCCGCGGTGACCTGTCCAGCTACCTTCGCCAGGACGACCTCGAGGATCTTGGCGCCTTCGTCCGCCAGGCGCGCACCTACTCGGCCAAGGCGGTCGCGGCCGAGCGCGCCGGGGACCACGAGGAGGCCGTCAGCCTGTGGGGCACCGTCTTCGGCCCGGAGTTCCCGACCTTCGGGTGACGTCGGCCCGCCGGGCCCGCCGGGCCCGCTGATCACCGGCGGCGCCTGGCCGGTAGCCGGCCGGTGGCTCAGTGCACCGCGTCGGGGTCGCGTGCCCCGGACAGGGGGCGCAGCGGCGTCCAGGCCGGCGAGCCGGTCACGATCGGCACGGCGGCGACCCTGCTGAGCCGGGAGCGCTCGGCCTGCGCGGCCGCGATCGCGTGCGCCTGGCGGACGTCCAGCAGCCGGGCGTGGATCCGCACGGGGCCGCCCGCGCAGTCGAGGTGGACGTCCGCGAGGCGCAGCAGGCGATGGGCCGGGTGCTGCACGACCCTGATGCTCTGCACCTTGCCGTGCGGAATGATGTCGGTGCGCTGCCACAGCACTCCGCCGCGGACGACGAACACCCGGTCGTCCGCGCCACAGCGCATCCGGCGCCACCGGACCGGCGCGATCAGCCGGGCCCGGCCCGGCGGGCGCGGCAGCGCCATGCCGTCGACGTCCACGGCCGGCAGCAGCCGTTCGATCACGTTCACGGCCTGCCCGCGGGGGGCGACGGGCAGCAGCATGCTCCGGGCGTCGCCGGCGACGTTGATCTGGAGCTCCACCCAGCCGAGCCAGCGCCACAGCGGCGAGCCGCGCAGGCTCACCGCCTGGACCCGGCCGTGCGGCACGGTGTGATGGGCGCGGTCGAGCAGGCCGCCGCGGATGCGCAGGCCGTCCGGCGATTCCGACACCGTGAACCGGAAGCCGGTCGCGAAGCGGTCGAAGGTCGTCCGCCACACTCCGACCAGCGCGGGCGCGACCGCGATGAACCCGGCGAAGGTGCCGGTGAGCAGGGCCGGGGTGACCAGGATGAAGGCCGCGCCGAGTGCCAGCCACGGTGCGGGGGAGAGCGTGATCGCGGCTGCCAGGCGTAGCGGCGGAACGTACGCGAGCGGGCGTTCGGGTGCCTCTCCGGCTCCGGGCGCCACGCCGGCTGCGCGGGCGAGCAGCTCCGCCCGCAACAGCCTCGCGCGTTCGAGCGAGAGGTAGCTGAGCCTCGTGCCGGATTCCTCCGCGTCCCCGTCGTGCGTGCCGGCGAGATCCAGCCGCAGCACGGCGAGCCCGGTCACCCGGGCGATCAGCGGCTGGGCGACGTCCACCGACTGGATGCGGTCGAGCCGCACATGCCGGACACGCTTGATCAGCAGGCCGGTCTCCAGCCGCAGATCCTCGGCTTCCACGCGGTAACGGGTGAACCGCCAGGCGCAGTAGCCGTATGCCGAGGCCGCGGGCAGCAGCGCGGAGAGGGTGAGCGTGACACTGCGAACCGTCAGTTCCTCTGCGAAGTTCTTCAGAATACTGACGGCGACCGCCGCCACCAGCAGCCAACCGCGCAGCAGCGGCGTGAGCGGATGAAGATGGTGGTAGCCGTCGTCCGGCTCCGCACCGGCGGGCGGCGGCTGGAGCGGCGGAGCCGCGTCCTCGACCGACGGCTCCGGCTCGGCTCTCGTCATAACGCGGCCCTGGTCGCTGGCCCTGCCGTGCCCGCGAGCCCTGCCCCGCTCACCGGACGTTCCCGGTCACAGGACGGCCGCCTGGGCCTCGCCGCGCTCGGTCAGCGAATCCCGCAGCCGGGCCGCCTCGACCGGTGACAGCCCAGGGATCACGGCGTCCGTGGTGGCCGCGGCGGTGTGCAGCCGCACCTGCGCGATGCCGAACCGCTGCGCCAGCGGCCCGGCGGTGACGTCCACCAGTTGCATGCGGCCGTAGGGGACGACGACCAGCCTCCGGACGAAGGTGCCGTGGCTGATCAGGAGGTCCTCCTCGCGCTCGGCGTAGCGCCAGGCGCTCCAGGCCCGGCCGATCGAGCGCCAGCCCCACACTGTGGCCGCGGTCGGCACGGCCCCCACCGCCAGTCCGGGCAGCCCCAGGAACGCCCCGCCGATCAGGCTGACCAGCACGATCACCGGGATGGCGCCGATCAGCAGCAGCAGCCGGCGCAGGCGGCGCAGCTGCGGCGACAGGCCCCGCCAGCTACCGGGGTCGATCCGCCAGGAATGGGAGCTCCACCCCGGGCCAGGGGTATCGGCCGGAGCTGTGTGCATCTCGCAACCATAAGGTCTTGCGCGTGGCACGCTGAGCCATTTCGCGGCGCGACGGCCACGGCGGAACCACCACCGGGCCGTTGCCCCGGCCCGGTGTCCGCACCGTCTGGGCTGCCGGCGGCCTGTTTATCGGTTCGCTTCGGTGCCTTCGTCCTCCTCGGCTCGGGCTCGTTCCTCGGCACTGTCGAGGGCTGCGGCCGCGGGCTCCATCGCGCTCAGGGGAACACCGAGCGCTCCGAAGTCAGCGAGCGTCTCGTGGCCGGTGAGCTGGCCGGTGACTGGGCCGGCGGGCCGGGCGCGTTCCGGGTGGCTGGGCCACCACACGACGGGGCCGACGTCCAGTGCGAGCGCCGGCACGAGCACCGAGCGGACCACAAGCGTGTCGAGCAGAACGCCGAACGCGACCAGGAAACCGACCTCGGCGAGCTGGACCAGCGGGAAGATGAGCAGCACGGCGAACGTGGCGGCGAGCACGACCCCGGCCGAGGTGATGACCCCGCCCGTCACCGCGAGGCCACGGCGGACACCGGCGGCGTGCCCGATGCGCTCGGTCTCCTCCTTCACCCGGGTCATCAGGAAGATGTTGTAGTCGACGCCGAGCGCCACCAGGAAGATGAAACCGATCAGAGGCAGGGCCGGATCGATGCCGGGGAAGTCGAAGACGTAGCGGTAGACCAGCGCGCTCGCGCCGAGGGCGGCGAAGAACGACAGCACGACCGTGCCCATGAGCAGCAGCGACGCGACGACGGAACGCAGCAGCAGCCCGAGGATGAGCAGCACCACGACGAGCACGACCGGAATGATCAGTTCGCGGTCCCGCACGGCAGCGTCCCGGATGTCCAGGTTGACGGCGGTGTTGCCGCCGACGAGGGCGTCGGCGCCGGGTAGCGCGTGCACGGTCGTGCGCAGCTTCTCCACCGTCCGGAACGACTCGGGACTGTCCGGCGGCGCGTCGAACACGACCAGGAACTGGACGAGCTCGGACGTCCGCCCGCTCTCCGCCGCCGCGGCCACGCCGGGAGTCGCGCGGACCGCCTCGGCCACGGCATCGGCGCGCGCGCTGTTCGCCACCACGAACGTGGGCGCGGTGACGCCCGGCGGGAAGCTCCGCTCGGCCAGGCGCTGGCCCTGGACCGACTCGACGTTGTCGCGGAAGGCCTGGTCCTGGCGCAGGACGCCGGGCAGGACGAGCATGCCGATGACGAGCGCGCCCAGCACGGCCACGGTGGTGACCCAGACCGTCCGCGGGCGGCGCCCGATCACGGCGCCGGCGCGCGCCCACGCGCCGGCCTCCACCGACCGCTCCGCCTGGCCCAGACGCGGCACGAACGGCCAGAACAGCCGTCGCCCGCCGACCACCATCGCCGCCGGCAGCAGCGTGAGCATGGTGACCAGCGCGACCGCGATCCCGATCGCGCAGACCGGGCCCAGCCCGCGGTGCGAGTTCAGCTCGCCCAGCAGCAGGCACAGCATGCCGATGATCACTGTGCCCGCCGACGCCAGGATCGCCGGGCCGGCGCGGCGCAGCGCGACCAGCATCGCGGTGGCCGGCTCGGCGTGCCGGGTCAGCTCCTCGCGGTAGCGGGAGATGAGCAGCAGCGCGTAGTCGGTGCCGGCGCCGAAGACGAGCACCCGCAGCATGCCGGCGCTCTGGCCGTTCACCGTGAGCCCGGCGTGCTCGGCGAGAAGGTAGATCAGTCCGGCCGCGGTCTGGTCTGCGATGCCGACGGACAGCAGCGGCACGACCCACAGGAACGGACTTCGGTAGACCGCGAGCAGGATCACGGCCACGATCGACGCGGTCACGAACAGCAGCGCGCCCTCGATCTTCACGAACACGTCGTAGGTGTCGGAGACCAGGCCCGCGGGCCCGGTGACCGCGGAATCCAGGCCTGGTTCCGCGGCGGCGGCCTGCCTGGCGATCGTCCGCATGCGCGCCACGTCGGCGGTGAAACGGTCGGCGTCCGTGGTCTGCGGCATCGGGACGGTGATGATCACCGCGCGATGATCCGGCGCGGGGATCACTCCCGGGATCGTCGTCGCCGCGAACCCGGCGAGCTCGGTGCGCAACGTCGTCGCGACGTCCAGGTCGGCCTTGGTCAGGCCGCCGTCACGGGCCAGGACGACCACCGCCGGCACGGCGTCACCGCCGGGGAGCTGCCGCTGGGCCTCCAGCAGACGGGTCGACTCGGCGCCCTCGGGGAGGAAGGCGGCCGCGTCGTTGGTCTCGGCGTCGGTGAGCATCAACGCGAGCGGGCTGACGGCGACGCCGATCAGCAGCCACACCAGGACGACCGCCCAGCGGAACCGCCGCGTGTGGAGCGTGGCACCGGGACGCGGCAGGCCCATCAGGCGTGTCCTCCTCCCGTGTCCCGCCGGTATCCCTCCTGATGCTGCCAGCTCAAAGCTTCGGACGCCCACCAAGCCACTACGTACACTGCCTGTAGCCCGCGGCCGAGACGCTCCGCGTCTGATCGGTCGCGTGTCCGATCGGTCGCGCGCCGCCTTTGACGGGGTGCGAACGGTTGATGCGGTGCGAATGGTGGAAACGCCCGGCCATGTCAAGGGGGGTACCAAGCTCCCCGATCGGCCGCCGGCTGTCCCTACGACGACAGAAATCATGGTGTCCGCAGTCGTACTTATGCGGCATCGTGGATGGGGCCGCCAATGCGGCGGGCAACCGCAATGACGCGGAATTCACGGTCCGACTACTCGACTCGGGCCGCCATTCTTGGGGGTTCAACGGCGGGCATCGTGCCCGCGGCGACCTCCGCGCCGCCCGGCCCGTCGCAGGCACCGGTCGTCTCCCGGACCCCGGCCGAGCCCACGCTGCGAGCCGAGGACTACGTGCTCACCGAGGGCGCGATCACGGCCGGGTTCACCGCCTCTCCCGCGGACCCGCAGTCGAACTCCGACGACCTGACCATGGTCCAGGTGGCGCAGTGCCTCGGCGTACCCGCCGAGCAGTTCAGCGACGAGCGCCTGGACACCGCCGACGGCCCGGACTTCACCAGCGACGTCGACGAGTTCGTGACGATGTCGTCCTCGGCGCAGATCGTGACCGAGGAAAAGGTCGCCGCCGACCTGGAGATCCTGAACAATCCGCGGTTCGCCGAATGCTTCGGCCAGACAATGCAGGCGGAGTTCGACGCCGACACCGGCAGCGGGGCCACGGTCGAGATCGTCGCCGCCGAGTCTCCGGCCCCGCCCGCGGGGGCGAGCGGGCTACTGCGCATTTCCATGGGTGTGACGGCCGGCGGCGAGACCGTGGGCCTGGTCCTGGACAACGTGTTCTTCTTCGAGGGGCAGGTCGAGGTTGTGGTCAACTACGCGAACGTCGACAACACCCCGCCGCAGGTCCATCTGCAGCGTATCGCCGACCAGATTTCCGGAAAGCTCCAGATCCAGTAATCCCGCGGCTGGCCCAGTGGTCAGCCGGCGGTCCAGGCGGTCGCGATCTCGGCCGCGACCGCCACATTGCTCCGTACTACGGCGACATTCACTTCCAGGCTCGCGCCGGCGGTCTCGGTGTGGAAGGTCTCCAGCAGGAACGGCGTGACGGCCTTCCCGCGCAGCCCACCCGCCTCGGCGCGGCGCAGCGCCTCGGCGAGCACCCGGTCATGGACGCCGGGGTCGAGCGCCTGCTCGCGCGGCACCGGGTTCGCGACCACGATCGCGGACGTCAGCCCGAGGCGGTCGCGGGCCGCCATGGTGCCAGCCACCTGCCGGGCGTCGTCCACCCGCCAGTCCAGACGGTGGCCGGAGCCCGGGAGGTAGAAACCCGGGAACTCCGAGGTGCGCCAGCCCAGCAGCGTGATCCCGAGGGTCTCCATCCGCTCGAGGGTCGCGCCGACGTCCAGGATCGACTTGACGCCGGCGCTGACGACGGTGATCGGGGTGCCGCCCAGCGTCGGCAGGTCGGCGGACTCGTCGAAGGACTCGCCCGCCCCGCGGTGCACGCCGCCGAGCCCACCCGTCGCGAACACCCGGATGCCCGCACGGGCGGCCAGCATCGACGTGGACGCGACCGTGGTTGCGCAGGTGCGCCTCAGCGCGGCGGCGGCGGGCAGGTCGCGCACGGACGCCTTGGCCACCGCCGGGTCGTCGGCGACGCGGCTGAGCGTGGCGTCGTCCAGGCCGATGGTGGGCACTCCGTCGATCACTGCGACCGTCGCGGGGGTGACGCCGCGTTCGCGCAGCATCTCCTCCAGTTCCACGGCGACCGCGCGGTTGCGCGGGCGCGGCAGGCCGTGGGCGATCAGCGTCGACTCCAGGGCGACCACCGGCCGGCCGGCAGTCAGCGCCGCCGAGACCTCGGCGGAGACGGCCAGGCCCGGACCGGGTGAAATCATCCGCCAACTCTAGGCGTAGTGCCGCGCACCACCGACCGCTCGGTGCCTGATGGTCACCGCTCGCGGTTCGCGGGGGTCGTCGCCGGTGGACGTCAACGCTGCACGATACGAAACTCTGTATACGGATAGCCATTCATCGGCGGTCGGGGCAGGGTTTCTTGTCGTTGGACGGACAGTATTAACGGGTTATCCGCAGCGATGACTCGACGTACCCTTCTTGTTGTGAGAGCGATGAAATCAACGGAAATACCGCGTGCGGGAGCCCCCGGCCGGCGGCCGTGGATTCCCGGGATGTCGATGGCCCTGCGGGCCGGCGTCGGCCTGCTGGCGCTGCTCGTCGTCGCGACCGCCTGTACCGGCGGGAGCTCCACCCGGACCCGCGGGGCGGACCGGCGCAGCGACTCGACCGAGGCCGACGTCGGCGTCGAGGACGTCAACCGGGGCGGGACCAACGGCGCGGGCGGCCGGCGGACGCCGTCACCAGCGCCGTCGCCGCTGACGGCGGCGGACTTCGTGCTCACCGCCGGCCCGGAGACCGCGGGATTCAGCCAGGACCCGCCGCAGCCGGCGAGCGGCCCCAACTCGGTCGCCAGCGCACCGTCGTCGATGTTCGACGGCGCGGTGGCGACGTGCGCCGAGGCGACCGACGCGCAGATCGGCGCCTCGTCGACCGGTGACGCCGACGGCCCCGTCTTCACCCACGACACCAGCGGGGCAGATCTCCGCTCCTTCGCGTCGGTCTACGCGGACACCGCCACCGTCGCGGGGCATCGGGAGATCGTCCGGCTCGACCGCTTCGCCGGGTGTTACGGGCGGGCCCTCGTCGACGAGCTCGACTCCGACGAGCTCGGGGCCACCCTGATCGGCACGGAGACGGTACCGCCGCCGCCCGGGGCGACCGACCGGATCACGGTCACCATCGACATCGTCACCGCGCAGCAGCAGAGCTTCCGCACCTACGTCGACCTGATCATGATCTTCACCGGTCGGGCGGAGGGGACGATCAGCCTGGTCACCCCGTTCCAGCCGGCGGATCCGGCCCTGCTCGCCACACTGACCGGCCAGGTGGAACGCAAGATCGCCGCCCAGTGACGGCCCCGCACCGGCCGGGGCCGACCGGCCCCGGCCAGCCCCGGCCGCGCGTGCTCAGATGGCCTGCGCGCGGGCCGTGGAGTGGACGCTCAGCGCCGAGCGCTGCCCGTCCACGTCGACCACGACCCCGTCGCCGTCCCTGATCTGGCCGGCCAGCAGCTCGCGGGCGAGCTGGTCGCCGATCGAGGTCTGCACCAGGCGGCGCAGCGGCCGCGCCCCGTACACCGGGTCGTAGCCGGCGTCCGCGAGCCAGACCTTGGCGGCGTCGGTCACCTCGAGGGAGATCCGGCGGTCGGCCAGCCGCCTGCGCAGCCGGTCGATCTGGATGTCGACGATCTTCGTCAGATCGTCCCGGCCGAGCTGCTCGAAGACCAGCACGTCGTCGAGCCGGTTCAGGAACTCCGGCTTGAAGGCGTCGCGCACGGCGACCATCACCGAATCGTGGCGGACCTGCGGGGGCAGGGTCGGGTCGGCGATGTAGACCGACCCCAGGTTCGAGGTCAGGATCAGGATGGTGTTCCGGAAGTCGACCGTGCGGCCCTGGCCGTCGGTCAGCCGGCCGTCGTCGAGCACGGCGAGCAGCACGTCGAAGACGTCCGGGTGCGCCTTCTCGACCTCGTCGAGCAGGATCACGCTGTACGGGCGGCGCCGGATCGCCTCGGTGAGCTGGCCGCCGGACTCGAAGCCGACGTAGCCGGGAGGCGCGCCGATCAGCCGCGCCACCGAGTGCTTCTCGGCGTACTCGCTCATGTCGATGCGCACTACCGCCCGCTCGTCGTCGAACAGGAAGTCGGCGAGCGCCTTGGCCAGCTCCGTCTTGCCCACACCCGTCGGCCCGAGGAAGAGGAACGAACCGGTCGGCCGGTCCGGGTCGGCGATGCCGGCCCGCGCGCGGCGGACGGCGTCCGCCACGGTGCGCACGGCCTCGTCCTGCCCGATCACGCGACGGTGCAGCTCCGTCTCCATGCGCAGGAGCTTGCTCGTCTCGCCCTCGAGCATGCGACCGGCGGGGATGCCCGTCCACGACGCGACGACCTCGGCGACGTCGTCGGGACCGACCTCCTCGCTGAGCATCGCTCCGCCGGGCGAGTCCGATCCGGCGAGCGCGCCGGTCGCCTCGGCGAGCCGCTTCTCCAGCGTCGGGATCGTTCCGTACCGCAGCTCACCGGCCTTGGCGAGGTCGAGGTCGCGCTCGGCCATCTCGGCGGCGCGGCGGGCGTTCTCCAGCTCCTCCTTGATCTTCTGGACCTCGGAGATGGAGTTCTTCTCCCGCTGCCACCGCGCGGTCAGCGCGGAGAGCTCCTCGCGCTTCTCCGCCAGCTCGCGCTGCAGCCGGTCGCGCCGTTCCCGGGACGCGTCGTCGTTCTCCTTCGAGAGTGCCATGTCCTCGATCTCGAGACGGCGCACGGCCCGCTCGAGCTCGTCGACGGCGACCGGCCGGCTGTCGATCTCCATCCGTAGCCGGGACGCCGCCTCATCCATCAGGTCGATCGCCTTGTCGGGGAGGAACCGGGCGGTGACGTACCGGTCGGACAGGGTGGCCGCGGCCACCAGCGCCGAGTCGGTGATCCGCACCCCGTGGTGGACCTCGTAACGCTCCTTGAGTCCGCGCAGGATGCCGATCGTGTCCTCCACGGACGGCTCCCCGACCATCACGGGCTGGAAGCGGCGCTCCAGTGCCGGGTCCTTCTCGATGCGGGTGCGGTACTCGTCCAGCGTCGTCGCGCCGATCATGCGCAGTTCACCGCGGGCGAGCATCGGCTTGAGCATGTTGCCGGCGTCCATCGCGCCCTCGGCCGCGCCGGCGCCGACGACGGTGTGCAGCTCGTCGATGAAGGTGATGATCTGGCCCTCGGCCTCGCGGATCTCGGTGAGCACCGAGGTCAGCCGCTCCTCGAACTCACCGCGCAGCTTGGAGCCGGCGACCATCGAGCCGAGGTCGAGCGAGACGATCCGCCGGCCGCGCAGCGACTCCGGGACGTCGCCCGCGGCCACCCGCAGCGCGAGCCCCTCGACGATCGCCGTCTTGCCGACGCCGGGGTCGCCGATCAGGACGGGGTTGTTCTTCGTGCGCCGGGAGAGCACCTGCACGACCCGGCGGATCTCGGTGTCGCGGCCGATCACCGGGTCGAGCTTGCCGTCGCGGGCCCGCGCGGTGAGGTCGATGGAGTACTTCTCGAGCGCCCGGTAGGCCCCCTCGGGATCCCTGCTGGTGACGCGGCGGGCGCCGCCGCGGACGCGGTCGAACGCGCCGCGCAGGGCGTCCGGGGTCGCGCCCGCCTCGGCGAGGATGCGGGACGCCTCCCCGCCCTCCTCCGCGAGCGCCACGACCAGGTGCTCGACCGAGGTGTACTCGTCGCCGAGTCGGGCGGCCTGGCGCTCGGCGTTGTTCAGGACGGCGACGAGCTGCCGGGACAGCTGCGGCGGCGCCACGTTGGCCCCGGCGGCGCGGGGGAGCCGGCCCACCGCGGCCTCCGCCCGGGAGCGGATGTCCGCCGCCGGGGCGCCGACGGCCTCCAGCAGGGCGGCACCGACACCGTCGGGCGCCTCGAGCAGGGCGGTCAGCAGATGCAGCGGGTCGACGAGCGGCGATCCGTCGCCGGTGGCACGGCTGATCGCGGAGGACAGAGCCTCCTGCGAGCGGGCGGTGAGACGGTCAGCGTTCATGGCGATCCCTGTGTCTCGAGGCGATCCGATGTCGTGCGGTCTTCAGTCACTGGTCCCACGCGATCTCGCGGTTCGGTGGTCGCGACATCGCGCGGAACCGCGCCCGCCAGCTACAACGCTCAGCATACCTGAGTCATTCCCACTCAACTTGCTGGACATGCGTCGGTATGGCCGGCTTTCAGGTGCCGGGGTGTCGTTGTTGTGGAGACGCGGACGGGTCCGGGGCCCGCGCCCGGATGAGCTGCCCGGCGACCGCGGCGCCGGTCCGGGTACCGACGCCGCGTCGCTGCCCGGCCCGGCCCGGCGCCCGGTACCGGCGCCCGTGTCGGACTTGTCGTCGGCATCGGACCGGGCTTCGGACCTGGTCTTCGGACTCTGTGTCTGGTGGGGTCGGGGTCAGCGGCGATGGCCCGGTCGCCAGACGACGACCGCGCCTCGCTCGATGGGGACGAGGTCGCGCCGGTGGCTGGCGTGGGCCTCGGCCACCCGGCGGTCCGCGTCGGCCCGGGCCTCGGCGAGCTCCTCCGCCAGCTGACGGACCTGCGCCTGCAACGCGACCACCTGGGCACCAAGGTGCAGAATCTGCCGGATGCCCTCGAGGTTGACGCCCTCCTCCTGGGAGAGGCGCTGGACCTCGCGCAGCAGGGCGACGTCACGGGCGGAGTAGCGCCGGCCGCGGCCCGCCGTACGGCCGGGGGTCACCAGCCCGAGCCGGTCGTACGACCGCAGTGTCTGGGGATGCATCCCGGCGAGCTGCGCCGCGATGGAGATCACGTACACCGGGGCGTCGTCGTCGTGCGCCGGGCCGGCCGCGGGGCCGGGCGGCTGGTAATAGGTGGCACCGGGGTCGTGCACCGTGCCACTCCCGTTCATGGGGCTGTTTCTGCCGGGAGACGGCGGCACCATGCCGGCGGGGCCCCCGCCCACCGCCGGCCCGGCAGCCCTCGTTCCGGGGCCTGCACCCGCGCCGCGCGGGGAGCGCGGCGGATCGGACGTACGGTTCGGACGCGCGTTCATGCCCGTCCCTCCATCTGGGCTATCAGGGATTCACGAGGGTCCTCGGGATGCGCCCGCGCGAACTCCTGGAGCGCGGTGCGCGCCTTGGGCGAGAGCTCGGACGGCTTGGGAACGGTCACCTCGAGCGTCACGATGAGGTCACCGTTCTCCCCGCCGGGGCGCGGGACGCCCCGGTTGCGGGCACGCAGCCGCCGTCCGCTCGAGGTGCCGGCCGGAACCTTGACCGTCAGCGGGGTGCCGTCGATCGTCGGTACCTTCACCGAGGCGCCCAGGGCCGCCTCGGTGATCGTCACCGGCAGGTTGATCGTCAGGTTGTGGCCCTCCCGCCCGAACACGGGATGGCTCTGCACGTGCACGGTGACCTCGAGGTCACCGGCCGCGCCGCCGCGCTCGCCGGGCGAGCCGCGCCCGCGTACCCGCAGGCGCTGACCGTCGCTGACCCCGGCCGGGATGCGGATGCGCTGCTCGCGCTCGCGGCGGCCGGTGCCGTGGCAGTCGGGGCAGGGGTGGTCGATCAGGCTGCCCTTGCCCAGGCAGTCGCGGCACGGCTCGGACAGCGCGAACCCGCCCTGCGACCGGGAGATCACGCCGAGGCCCCGGCAGACCGGGCACGTCCGGGGGGACGTCCCGGGGCGGGCCCCGATGCCGGCGCAGGTGGCGCAGGTGGCGGCCCCGGGCAGCCGCACCGTCGCCTCGAGGCCGGTCAGCGACTTCTCGAACGAGATGGTCACCTCCGCCGCGATGTCCGTGCCGCGGCGCGGGGCGCGCCCGGTCGGTGACCGCTGGAAGAGGTTGTCGAAGATCCCGCCGAGCCCGCCGCCGCCGTTGCCGTTGAGCAGGTCGTCGAGGTTCAGGTTCCCGGCACCCGGGCCGTAGCCGCCCGGCGTCCCGAACCCGCCCATGCCGCCGCCGCGCCCACCCGCACCCGGGTGGGAGCCGGAGGCGAACAGCGCCCGGGCCTCGTCGTACTCCCGCCGGCGGTTCTCGTCGGAGAGGACGTCGTAGGCCTCGGACACCTCCTTGAAGCGTGCCTCCGCCTTCACATCCCCGGGGTTCTTGTCCGGGTGCAGCTCCCGGGCGAGCTTGCGGTACGCCTTCTTGATGTCGGCCGCGGACGCGTCCTTGGGGACACCGAGAGCGGCGTAGTAGTCCTTCTCAACCATGTCGCGAACACTCACGGCGCCCCTCCTTCCGTCATGAAAGAGCCCGGCGCGCGGGCATCGGGAGCATCCGGGCGCCGAGGGCCAGCCGGCCGCCGGTCAGGTCGGAACGAGCCGTCCCGCCCGGCGCTGAGCACCGGGCGGGAGGCACGCGAACGGTCCATCGGCATGGTTCAGTAGGCCATCTCTTCAGTCGGCGCTGACGGTCGGTCCCCCGCGGTCCGGACCCGGAACACTGCCGGTGTCGTCCGGCAGGGGAGCGTTCTCCCTTCCGGGAGACGCGCCGGCGGCCGGCTGACCCTCGGCGGCGTCATACTCCCCGGGTGGCCCGACCTCGGTCACCCGGTCCGAGATGCCCGCGTCCGGCCCGTCCTCGTACAGCGCGTCACCGCCGTCCTCGGACGGTTCCGCGACCGCGACCTGCGCGGCCCGGAGCACGAAGTCCCCCCGGCGGTAACCCGCCCGGAAGATCTCCACGCAGGTCGTCTCGGCGACGTCCGACCGGTACGAGTGCATCAGGGCGTGGTGCAGGTGCGGGTCGAACACCTCGCCCGGCGCGCCGAACCGCTCCAGGCCCGTCGACTCCAGCGCGGTCTCCAGCGCCTCGGCGATGGCCTTGAACGGCCCCTCGAGATCACCGTGGTCGCGGGCGCGGCCGATGTCGTCGAGTACCCCGAGCAGCCCGCCGAGCAGCTTGGAGACGGCCTGGTCACCGGCGGCGTCGCGCTCGCGCGCGGCGCGCCGGCGGTAGTTGTCGAACTCGGCCTTGAGCCGCTGCAGGTCGGCGGTCCGCTCGCCCAGCTGGCCGCGCAGCGACGCGACCAGCTCGGAGTCGGCGTCGGCCGGGCCCGCCCCGGCCGGGCCCAGGGGCTCGGTGCCGGGGGCGGCCGCACCGGCGGCGGTCCCACGGACCTGGCCGGTCTCCGGGTCGATGCGCCGCCTGTCCTTGACGATGGGCTCCTCCGGGCCGCCGTCCCCGCCGGCCCGGCTGTCGTCCAGCCGGTGCTCGCCGTGGGCAGAGGTCACTTCTTGTCCTCCTCGTCGACGATCTCGGCGTCCACCACGTCGTCGTCGGCCTGGCCCGCCCCGGCTCCGGGAGCGCCCGGGGCACCCTGCGCGCCCGCAGCCTGGGCGTACATCGACTCGCCCATGGCCTGGCTGGCCTTGGTCAGCTCGTCCGCCGCCTCGCGGATCGCGGCGATGTCCGTGCCGCCGACCGCGCCGCGCAGCGTGCTGAGCTTCTCCTCGACGTCGGACTTCACGCCGGCTTCGATCTTGTCGCCGTTCTCGGCCAGGAACCGCTCCGTCGAGTACACGAGGGACTCGGCGCGGTTGCGGGTCTCGGCCTCCTCCCGGCGCTGGCGGTCCTCCTCGGCGTACTGCTCGGCGTCCTGCACCATGCGGTTGATGTCGTCCTTCGGCAGCGCCGAGCCGCCGGTGATCGTCATCGACTGCTCCTTGCCGGTGCCCAGGTCCTTCGCGGACACGTGCACGATGCCGTTGGCGTCGATGTCGAAGGTGACCTCGATCTGCGGCATGCCGCGGGGGGCCGGGGGCAGGCCGGTCAGCTCGAACATGCCGAGCTTCTTGTTGTAGGCCGCCATCTCGCGCTCGCCCTGGAAGACCTGGATCTGCACGGAGGGCTGGCTGTCCTCGGCGGTGGTGAAGATCTCCGAGCGCTTCGTCGGGATCGTCGTGTTCCGCTCGATCAGCTTGGTCATGATGCCGCCCTTGGTCTCGATACCCAGGGACAGCGGGGTGACGTCGAGCAGCAGGACGTCCTTGACCTCACCCTTGAGGACACCGGCCTGCAGGGACGCGCCGACCGCGACGACCTCGTCCGGGTTGACGCCCTTGTTCGGCTCCTTGCCGCCGGTCAGCTCGCGGACGAGGTCCACGACGGCGGGCATCCGGGTCGAACCGCCGACGAGCACGACGTGGTCGACGTCGCTGATCTTGATGCCGGCGTCCTTGACGGCCTGCTGGAACGGGCCCTTGCAGCGGTCGATCAGGTCCTGCGTCATCCGCTGGAGCTCCGCCCGGGACAGCGAGACGTCCAGGTGCAACGGGCCCTCGGCCGACGCGGTGATGTACGGCAGGTTGATCGAGGTCTGGGTGGACTGCGACAGCTCGATCTTGGCCTTCTCGGCGGCCTCGCGCAGGCGCTGCAGCGCCATCTTGTCCTTGCCGAGGTCGACACCGTGCTGGCCGTTGAAGGTCTTGATCAGGTGGTCGGTGATGCGCTGGTCCCAGTCGTCACCACCGAGCTGGGTGTCGCCGGAGGTCGACTTGACCTCGACCACGCCGTCGCCGATCTCGAGCAGGGACACGTCGAACGTGCCGCCACCGAGGTCGAAGACCAGGATGGTCTGCTCCTTCTCACCCTTGTCCAGCCCGTAGGCCAGCGCCGCCGCGGTGGGCTCGTTGACGATGCGCAGGACGTTCAGACCGGCGATGGTGCCGGCCTCCGTGGTCGCCTGCCGCTGGGCGTCGTCGAAGTAGGCCGGGACGGTGATGACGGCGTCGGACACCGACTCACCCAGGTAGGCCTCGGCATCCCGCTTGAGCTTCTGCAGGATGCGGGCGCTGATCTCCTGGGGGGTGAACTCCTTGGAGTCCACCGTCATCTTCCAGTCGGTGCCCATGTGACGCTTGACCGACCGAATGGTCCGCTCGACGTTCGTCACGGCCTGCCGCTTGGCGACCTCGCCGACGAGCACCTCGCCGTTCTTCGCGAAGGCCACGACTGACGGAGTCGTCCGGGAACCCTCGGCATTGGCGATCACCGTGGGCTCTCCACCCTCGAGCACGCTCACGACGGAGTTCGTGGTGCCGAGGTCGATACCGACCGCTCGTGCCATGTCTGTATGCCTCTCGATCATGCTGGCCCGCCTGGTGGAGACCGGCGGGACGCCCTAGTTGGTGTGAGCCCCGGACTGCGTCCTGCGCCGAAGCGTCGGTCGTGTGCGCGGCTGCGTTGGTGCGGATGTTGGTGGTGCGACTGTGGCGGTGTGGCGGTGTGGCTGTGGCGCTGCTGTCTCTCGCTGCCACCCGGCTCCGGTCGCGCGCACCCGCGCCCGGATCCGACTTGAGTACGGTCGACTCAGGATGGACGCTCTTAGGATAACCAGACGAACCTGAGTCCTGTCCACTCAATATTGCTCCGTCGGGCGGACTTGCAGGGTCGGACACCTCAAGTATCACCTTATGTGGTCGAGACGTCGCTCCTGATGCAGGGCCGGTGCCGTCGCGACTTCCGCGCGGTCGCGGGGCATCCGGCGTCACGGGTATGCCGGGGCCTTGGCGTCTCGGGGTTTTCGGGCATCCTGCGGTTTCGGACTCCAGGGGCTTCGGGCTTCAGGGGCCTCGGGCTCCGGGGCGCGCGGCCTGAGGGCGGGCGCCGATCACCGCGAGGAGGCGCCAGGACAGCCCCGGAGCGCCCGGCGGAGCAAGATCCAGAAAAGCGCGGCGGTTCAGCGACGGCCAGGACTCACCAGGACTCACTCAGTCGCCATGCATCGCCTGACAAGATCCAGAATCCCGGGGTGGGCGCCGGTGGCCGCGGTGAGGCGCCGGGACGGCCCTCGAGGCCGACTCGGATCAAGATCGATATAAGTGTGGCGGCTCAGTGACAGCCAGGATTCACCCAACCGCCACGCTTTGCCCGGGAGGGACTGTGGGGTGATCTTTGAGGGTGGGAGCCCGGGCGTGAGCCGGTGGCGCTGATCAGGGCTGTGCGGCCGGTCGGGGGCGCGGGGCTGTCAGGTTCTTCGAGTCGCCGTGCTGCCCGAGACGCGCCGGCAGGACGGGCCCGCGTCCCAGCAGC
>NZ_UBIZ01000003.1:0-466 GCF_900465275.1 Parafrankia sp. Ea1.12
GTGCCGCCCGACCTCCGGCGCAGACACCGACATGCCCGCCGCGACAGCATCGCGGCTGGTGAGGAGCCTGGCGAACACCAAGAGCCAGCAATCCACTACCCGCATCACGGGGCGGCCGGACTCTTACGCCATCAGCACCAGGAGGACAGACACTCTGTTAGCCCGCGGCCGACCAGCGGCCGGCCCAACAGCCAACCAGCAGTCGACCAGCAGTCGACCAGCAGTCGCTGGCACGCTGTACCAGACAGCACGATACCGGCAAACGAGGGGCCGCGGAACATGTCCGACCCAGTCGAGGCAAGGCCGACGGGCGCACCGCGGCCGACGCGCGCGCGAATCCTGGCCGCGCGGGGCAGCATCGTTCCCGATCTGCTCGCCCCGCGAACCGTGGTGCTGCTCTGCGGCATCAACCCGTCTCTGGAGTCCGGGGCGACCGGCTTCCACTTCGGTACCCCGAGCAATCGGC
>NZ_UBIZ01000563.1:0-7561 GCF_900465275.1 Parafrankia sp. Ea1.12
GCCCACCACCACACCGCCGACGGCCCTGCCGCCCACCACGCAGCCCGCGACCACGCCGCCCACAGCCGGGGAACCGGCCACCGCGCCGCCCGGCGAGGCACCGCCCGCCACGACCCCGCCGGCCGGTTCGCCGCCGGCTGGCGCGCCGTCCACCGCACCGACCCCGAGCACCGTGCCGCCGGACAGCACGCTCCCGAGCACGGTCCCGACAAGCACCATGTAGAACAAGCCCGCCGGACGGCGCGGCAGCGGCCGGACGGTGCAGTCACGCGCACTTCGCCGTAAGTAGTCCCAGAACCACCCGGCGCGGTCCAGACTTGCGATCGTGCCGGCTAACGCCCTCCATGCACTCGACACGGTCATGGTGCGCGCGTTCGCGGTTCTCCGTGTGCTGAACGTCGTCGTTCTCGTCGGCTACGTCATCGTGTGGTGGTCCTGGTATGCGGAGCATCCGGCCGGGCTCGCCGCGGCCGTGGTCACCGCGGCCTGGGGTGTCGTCTTCGTGGTGGTGTGCCTCACCCGGCAGGCGCTCCCCCGCCGCCTTGTCGCCGGGAACGTGGCCCTCGCGATCGTCACCGGTGCCGGCGCGGTGCTCTGGCTGCCTCCGGATTCGGTAGGCGGCTTCGGCACCTGGGTGTTCTCCACCGCGACCCACGCGGCGGTGGTCGCCGCGGCTGTGTACGGCCGCCGCACCCACGCGGTCGTGGTCGCGGCGATGGTCGCGGCGCTCCTCGGCGGCGCGGCGGTCGCTCAGGCCACGTTGGACGATCCCGCCCTCGGCGGGAACCACACCCCGCTGAAACGAGTGGTCATCGGAGTCGTGCTGCTCGCCGGGCTCGCGCAGCTCTTCCGGCTGGCCGTCGCCCGACTGCGGGCGATCGCGCTCGACGCCGATGCCCGGCTGACCACGGCCGCGGCCGAGCAGGAGGTGGCCACGGTAGCCGCGGCCCGGCTGCGGGACGAGCGCGAGCGGGAGCGGGTGCTGCACGACACCGTCCTGAACACGCTCACCGGCATCGCCTGGGGCGGCGGCGCCCCCCAGGACGGGTCGGGCGGGGCGCCGGTGGGGCCCGGGCACCTCACCGGTGAACAGTGCCGCCACGCGATCGAGGCCGTCCGGTCGATGCTGGACGGCACCGCCGCCGGAACGCGCGACCTGGCCCAGCCGATGCGGCGGGTGGTCGCCGTCGCGCGGGCCCGCGGCCTGCGTGTGGACGTCCGGGCCCTGCCCACGACGGATCTTCCCGACGAGGTGGTGGCGGCGCTGGCCGGGTCGGCCCAGGAGCTCCTCGCCAACGTGCGCCGGCACGCCGGGACGGACCGCGCCGCGCTCGAGGTGCGCTGGCGGCGCGCCGACGGGGCGGTCACCGTCATCGTGTCGGACGAGGGGATCGGGTTCGCGGCCCGGGCCGTCCCCGGCGACCGGCTCGGCCTGGCCCGGTCGGTGCACGCACGGATGACGGAGATCGGCGGGCAGGCCACCATCACCTCCGAGCCCGGTCGCGGGACCACCGCCCGGCTGACCTGGAGCGGCGGGGAGACAGGCGGTGGACGGCCGGCGGGCCACCACGCCGCCCGTCCGGCCAGCCGCCGGCCAGCCCACCGCAGGGGCATGCGCCCGCGGCCGCGGGGACGGTGGGCCGGGTACCGGTGGACAGCGGTCCGCGTCGCCTCACGAGCCCGATCCGCCCTACCGGGCAGATCCGCCGCACAGACCCGAACCGCCTCGCGGGTACGGGTTCCGGCCGGCACCACCGCGGCCGAACTCCGGGACTCCTACGCCGCCGGCCTGCGCCGGACGGTCGCCGCCGTGACGGCGATCTGGTTCACCAGCACCGTCTTCGTGCTGGTCCTCGTCGCGCCGTCCAGCCGGTCGGTGCCCGCCGCTGTGCTGCACTGGCTGTCGATGGCCCTCGTCGTGCTGCCTGCCGCCTGGACCGCCTACCGCCGGCCGCTGCGCCGCGCCGAGGCGATCATCCTGATGGTGCTGGCGCTCGCGGTGACGGCGGCGGTCGGCTTCAACATCGCGCCCACCCACACCGACGCCGCCGCGGGGACGGGCGGGCCGCCAAGCAGGATCAGCACCTGGCCGGTTCTCATCCTGCCGCTGCTGCTGGCGCTGCTCGCCGTGTCCCGGCTGTTCGTCGAGTGGATCGTGGCGATCGCCGCCACCGTGACGGTGCTCGACCTGCTCGTGCTCAGGGGCGCGGGCACCGGGCCGCTCGCGCTCGCGCAGCTGCTGACCGCGACGAACGGTCAGATCGCGATCCAGGTCATGGTGTCGATGGGCGGTCCGCTGCTGCGGCGCACCGCGGACCAGGTCGCCCGCGCCGTGGAGGCGGAGACCGCGCAGGCCGCGGCCGCTCGGTCCACGGCCGCGATCCGGCAGGACCGGGCCCGCGGCCTCGCCACGGTCGAGCGGGAGGTGCTGCCGCTGTTGGAGGCGGTCGCCGACGGGCTGCTCGACCCCGGTGACCCGGCGGTGCGCGAGCGGTGCGGCCGGCACGCGACGGCCGTCCGGCGGGCGCTGGTGACGGGTGCGACCGGGGCGCTGGGCAGTCTCGCCGAGCCCGTCTTCGAGGCGCGGGCGCGCGGGCTGGACCTTGAGGTGCAGGTGGTTGGCGAGGCACCGTGGATTCCCGCGCGGGTGAGCGAGCGGCTCGCCGCCGTGCTGCCCGGGCTGCTGCGCGCCGTCCCGGCGGCGGGGGCGGAGCACGCCGTCCTCACGCTGATCTGCGAGGAGGGCGACGGGCGGCTGTTCCTGACCTATCCGGCGGCGGCCCCGCCGGAGCTGACCGCGCTGACCGGGATCGCCGGTGGCGAGGTGTTCCCGGTCAGCGAGGTGCTCTCGGTCAGCGCGGACGCCGACGACGGCCAGGTGTGCGTGGAGGTCGCCTGGTCGGCCGGCCGGGAGGTCAGGCTCGGTCGGAGCTGAAGCCGCCCGGTCGGCCGGGAGGTCAGGCCCGGTCGGAGCTGAACCGGACGGCGCCGGCGCCGAGCACCGCGCCCGGGAACACCCTGGCCCCGGCGCGCAGCTCGTTGCCCGGCTCGATCACGGCGCCGTCGCCGATGACGACGTTCTCGAGCACCACCCCGTTGCCGATCACCGCCTCGCGTCCGACGACGCTGTCGCGCACATACGCGCCCGCCCCGACGGACGCCCGGTCGAACAGCACCGAGCCGTCGATGCGCGCGCCGGTGCCGACCGAGGCACCCGCCCCGATCGTCGAGCCGCCGCCGATCTTGGCGTCGGTGGCCACCGTGGACCCGGGCAGCACGAGGCGGTCCCCGACCGGGCCGGGCAGCGCCGAGGACGGCATCCGCCCGGTGACGAGGTCCCGCGAGCCCAGGACGAACGCCGCCGGGGTCCCGAGGTCGAGCCAGTAGGTGTCGTCCGGGTAGCCGACCACCGGCACCCCGGCGGCGAGCAGGGACGGGAAGGTCTCCCGCTCGACCGAGACCGGACGTCCCGCGGGAATGGTGTCGATGAGCGAGCGGCGGAAGACGTAGCAGCCGGCGTTGATGAGGTTGGTGGGGGGATCGGGGGTCTTCTCGAGGAAGGCGGTGACCCGGCCGGCGGGGTCGGTCGGGACGACACCGAAGGCCCGCGGGTCCTCGACCCTGGTGAGGTGGAGGGTGACGGCCGCGTCGGCGGTGATGTGCCGCTCGACGAGGGCGCCGATGTCGAGGCCGGAGAGGATGTCGCCGTTGAAGATGACCACCGGCTCGTCGGCGCCGGAGCGCAGCCGGCTGGCGACGTTGCGGATGGCGCCGCCGGTGCCCAGCGGCTCGGTCTCGGTGACGTATTCGAGTTCGAGGCCGTGCCCGGAACCGTCACCGAAGTGCTCCTCGAAGACCTCGGCCCGGTACGAGGTGGCGAGGACCACCCGGGTGATTCCCGCGTCGCGGGCACGGGCGAGCATGTGGGCCGTCACCGGCACGCCGGCGACCGGCAACATCGGCTTCGGCGCCGACATCGTCAACGGGCGGAGACGGGTTCCCTGCCCGCCGACCAGCATCACTGCGTCCATGAGGCGTCAGTGTCGCAGAGCACGTCCGAGTCGGTTGCGTGTGCCCGGCCGGGTGACCCCCATGCTCAACGAGAGGCCACAGGCTGGACACGCATCGTCGGGTCGACGTTCATGTCCCGCAGTGGCCAACGTGGCCTCAGCGTGGCTTGCGGGCGGAGGTGAGCAGCTCGGCGGACCGGGTCGCGCGCGCGCCGGCGCTGTCGCGCGCGAACGCCAGCGCCAGCGCCAGCCGCGCGCCGAGGCCGACGGTGAGCGCCACGCGCAGCGGCAGCTGGCCCGGCCTGTCGTACTGCCGGCACAGGTAGCGGATCATGCTCCGGTGGTGGGCGACCACCATCTTCCGCGACGACCGCTTCGTCGAGTGCCCACCGAGGTGCTCGACGACCGCCGACGGGACGTAGACGAGCTGCCGGTCGGCCAGCCCGATGCGCCGGCCCAGGTCGACGTCCTCCATGAACATGAAGTACGACTCGTCGAAACCGCCGACGCCCTCGAAGACCTCCCGGCGCAGCAGCTGGCAGGAACCGGAAAGCCAGCCGGCCGTCATCTCCCGCGGGGCCCCGCGCTCGCGGCGGTAGGACGCCGTCCACGGGTTCGTCGGCCAGCACCAGCCGAACAGGGCGTGGCCGATGCCACGCCCGAGGGAGGGCAGGTCGCGGGCGGAGGGGTAGAGGGCACCGTCCGGGTTGGTGATGCCAGGGCCGAAGGCGCCGCCACCGGGCCAGCGGTCGGCGGCGGCGATCAGCTCGTCGAGGCTGCCGGGCGCGAAGGCGATGTCGGCGTTGGCGACAAGCAGCCAGGGAGCGGAGGCTCCGGCCGCCCCGCGGTTCGCCGCGGTGCCGTAGCCGAGGTTGCGGCCGGGGCGCAGCAGGGTGACCTCGGGCCGCTCACCGGCGGCGCGGGTGCCGACATCCACCTGCGGCGAGTTGTCGACCACGACGACCTCGTAGGGGCGGGTGGTCGACTTCGTCAGCGAGTCCAGGAAGGTCCCGATGATCTCCCCGGAACGGAAGGTGACGACGATGACCCGGATCTCCGCCTTGTCCACCGGGGAACCGTAGCGCGTCAGCCGCCGGCCGCCGCACCGGCCCGGTAGGCCGGGTGGTCAGGCGTCGGACCGGGGTGGTTCAGGCGTCGGCCACCGCGCGGGCGTAGCTCGCCAGGTGGGCCTCCGCGGAGGCCGCCCAGGTGAACTCGTGGGACCGGGCGAGCCCGGCCGCGGCGAGCTGGGCGCGACGCTCGGCGTCGTCGAGCAGCGCGCTCATCTCACGGGCGATCGAGTCCGGGTCGGGCTGGGTGTAGGCGACCGCGTCGCCGCCCACCTCGGGCAGCGAGAGGCGCGGGGTCGTCAGCACGGGGGCGCCGCAGGCCATCGCCTCCAGCACCGGCAGGCCGAAGCCCTCGCCGTGCGACGGATAGGCGACCAGCTCCGAACCGCCCAGATAGCCCGGGAGATCGGAGAAACGCAGGTAGCCGGGCCGGATCACCCGCAGATGGCTCGGCACCGAGGCGACGGCCGCGTCGACGTCGTCATCCCAGCCGGAACCACCGGCCAGCACGAGCGCCGGGGGCTCGTCGCGCCAGTGCACCGCCTCCGCCCAGCCGCGAATCAGGTTCGGGACGTTCTTGCGCGGCTCGAGCATTCCGAGGAAGGCCACGTAACGGGTGTCACCGAGACCGAGGCGCAGCCGCACCCGGCGCCGGTCCTCCTCCGTCGGCGGGTGGAACGTGGTCGTGTCCACCCCGTGATAGGCGACGTCGGTCGTCGTCGACTCGCCCTCGAGGACGCGGACGAGCTCGTCGCGCGTTGCCTTCGACGGGACGATGATGCGGCTCGCCCGGCGCACCGCCGTCCGCATCGCCGACCGGAAGAACGTGCCCTTCACCGCCGTGTGCATCTCCGGCTCGGTGAAGAAGGTGACGTCATGGATCGTCACGCACACCGGCCGCTGCGCGCGCAGTGGCATCGTGTAGTGCGGCGAGTGGATGACGTCCGCATTGACCTGTTCGGCGACGAGCGGAAGACCTGTCTGCTCCCACGCCAGCCGAGCCGGCCGGTGCGCGATGGCCGCCGGGCCCGACAGGACGGTCGCCCGCGGCGCCATCCGGCTGTAACGTTCCTCGTCCGATCGCTGGCACACCAGCGCCATGTCGGCGCCGGCCGCGCCCAGAGCAGCGACGAGCCCGTCGACATACCGCCCGACACCACCGCGGTCGGCCGGAACCGAGGTCGCATCAACGAGCACCCGGGGTCCCACGGCGCTCCTTCCGAGACGTGCCGCCTGATTCAGTGTGGCCGCTTGCTTCTCAACGGGGGCAACACTACGCCCGCCCGTCGTCGGCGACGGACACGGCAGGGGAGCCGCTGATTCGACGGTAGAGCTCCCAGCACGATCGCGCCGCCCCATTCCAGGTATATCCCGCCGCGCGGACCCGTCCGGAACGCGACAGACGACTGTGTAGCCGGGGATTCTGGACGATACGCGCGAGCGCCTCGGCGAAGCCGGCCGGATCACCGATCCGGGCCACCAGTGCCGCGTCGCCGGCGACCTCGACAAGAGCCGGCGTGTCGGAGACGACCACCGGCACCCCGTGCGCCATCGCCTCGATGACCGGCAGGCCGAAGCCCTCGGAACGGCTGGGCGCTACCAGCATCGTCGCCCGCGAGAGCACGACGGCGAGATCTTCGTCACTGATCCGGCCGAGACCAAGGAATCGCCCGGACGCGGCAAGATCGGCGAAACCCCCCGGCCCGGTCGCGTCGGGACCGAGATCACCCCATCCGGCGGCCCCGACGTGCACCAGCGGAAGGTCGGGGGCGTCCGGATGGCGCAGGGCGGCGAGCAGGGTGTCCAGGCCCTTGCGCGGCTCCATCGTCGCCAGGGTGAGCAAATACCCCCGTTCGGGAAGGCCCAGCCGGGCGGCCCGGCGGTCCGCGTCCGGCGGCACCCGCAGCACCGCCTCGGCGACCCCCTCACCGATCACGTGCAGCCGCTGCGCGTCAATCGGCAGATGTTCCCGGATGTCAGCCGCGACGGCCCGGGTCGGCACGATCACCGCGTCGGCGTGGCGGGCGACCCGCTCCCCCATCTCCCGGTGCCAGCGGACCCCGTGCGGCGTCAGGGTCTCGGGATGGGTCCACGGGACGGCGTCGTGCACGGTGACCACCAGCCGCGGCCGGGCACGGGTGACGCGGGTGGCACGGTCCCACCGGACGGGTGGGGGCACGAGCAGCGTCGGCGCGTGGACGACGTCCACCCCGGTCGGGCCCGGGCCCGCGCCGCGCGCCCAGGCGGCGGCGAGCGCCCGCCGCGGCAGGCCCAGGCGCAGCGGCCCGAGGACGCCCGGCAGGGCCGCCGCGGAGGTGTCACGCCGGAAGGCACACCACCCGACGACGCCGTCCCCGGGATCCGCCGTCCGGGCCAGGGCGGCGGCGAGCTCCGCGGAGTACCTTCCGGTCCCCCCGGGGACCGGCGCCAGAATCTGCTCGACCAGGAAACCGACCCGCATCCCGCCAGTCTCCCCCGCCC
>NZ_UBIZ01000026.1:0-551 GCF_900465275.1 Parafrankia sp. Ea1.12
CGGCTGTCCGGTGGTGTTGTCGGTCAGCCGGCCCGGCTGATGCCGTAGAGGTGGACGATCCCGGCGGCGGTAGTCACGCAAGATCTCCCAGGTCTTCATCCGGTGAGGGTGCTCGACATCTGCCCGGACCTTGCGGTGCATCGGGTTGAGGTTCTCCTTCCGCCCCGACCGAGACTGTCCGTCGAGGGGATACCGATGGGTATGATCGATTTTGGGCGGCTTCGGTTGCCGCCGTCGGCCGTGACCGGCCGTGCGCCGAGACGGTCCGCGATCCCGCTGGCCTGATCGATGATCGTGTCGTTGCGGGTTTGCCGGGCCGTGAGTCGCCCAAGGCGTGACGAGGCAAGTGTCCGCGTCGATCGCGGCCACAGGTTCGTCGAGCCCCGCTAGTTCTTCGGCGGGGCGGTCAGGCTGTGGTCGCGGGCGGGATGAAGTGCCGTCCACGATCGCCACCTGGTCCCGGGCCGCCGGCGGAGGGTCAGAGCGAGCAGGGCGCTGATCGTGTCGATGACCGGCAGGCCGCCGAGTAAGAGGCGCCGAACAGCGGGCTG
>NZ_UBIZ01000189.1:0-4217 GCF_900465275.1 Parafrankia sp. Ea1.12
CGGCCGGGCCGGCGGCGCGCTGCTGGACGTCCAGCTGACGACGGCGCACCTGACGACACTCGGGGCCCGGCTTGCGCGGCGGCGCCAGGCGGGAGACGGGCAGCCGGTCGCAGACCATCCGCGTCTCGTCGTCCCGGACGGCCCGCAGCGTCGCGAGGAACTCCGCGCGCGGCACCTCCCGGGCCCCGAGTGTCGTCAGGTGCGCCGTCGTCAGCTGGACGTCCAGCAGCGCGCCGCCGGCCCGGCCGAAACGGTCGAGGAAGTCGACCAGCGCGACCTTCGAGGCGTCCGAGGCCCGGTGGAACATGGACTCGCCCATGAAGACCTGTCCGACCTGGACGCCGTACATCCCGCCGACGAGCGCGTCGCCGTCCCAGATCTCGACGCTGTGTGCCCAGCCGAGGGCGTGGAGCCTGGCGTAGCCCTCGATCAGCTGCTCGGTGATCCACTGGTGCGGCCCGTCGCGGCGGCAGGCCCGGACGACGTCCACGAAGCACTCGTTGAGCGTGCTGGTCCAGGTGCTGTTGCGCATCCGGATGATGAGTGAGCGCCGGATCCGCATCTCGCCCGGCGCGAGGACGGTCCGCGGGTCCGGGCACCACCAGGGCGGGTCCACGTCGTCACCCGGGCCGTCACCGGCGGCACCAGCCGCGCCGGCGGCGGCCGCACCAGCCGCACCAGCCGCACCGGCGGTGCGTTCGGGCACGTGGCCGATGAGCGGGATGACGCCGCGCGCGGCCGCCGCGCGTAGTGCTCCGCGCAGCTCGGCCGCCTCGGCGAGGTCGTCCGCCGGCCAGGGGAAGGCCCCGCGGCGGTAGGCGCCGATCAGCGCCGGGGGGGTGAGCCCCCCGCCCGCCGCCACCGGTCCGTAGGCGGCTGCCCGCTCCAGGTATGGCTCGAGCAGGGGATGATCCCAGCCCGACCGGGGGGGTTCGGGTAGCGGCGGGGTCAGCCCCACAGCTGGCCCGCGGGGGTTCGCGCGCCGGTGCCGCCGTCATCGTGATCGTCGATCTCGGCCGCGATCCTGGCCGCGGCCTCCGCCGTGGCGGCAGCCTCCGCCTGTGCGACCGCCTCCGCCTGGGCAAGGGCTTCAGCCTGGGCCACCGCGACCGTCTCGCCCGCAGCCTCCGCCGAGGACACATCGACCACCTCAGCTGCCACCTCCGCCGCCGCCTGCGCTGTCGTCGTGGCCTCCGTCGTCGCCTTTGTCGTCGCCTCGGCGGCGGCCGCGTCGACCGCTGCCCGGACGACCGGTGACGACAGCATCGCCGTGACCTCGTCCGCGGGCCGCGGGCGCCCCAGGAAGTAGCCCTGGGCGACGTCGCAGCCGTAGTTCCGCAACTTGTCGAGCGCGCTCGCGCTCTCCACGCCCTCGACCACGATCCGCAGGCCCAGGGCGTGCGCGAGTCCGACCGTCGACCGGACGATCGCCTCCGCCTTCGCGCGGCGCAGCCCGGATCCGTCCTCGAGTCTCGTCACGAACGACTTGTCCATTTTCAGCATGTCGACCGGAAGCTCCTGGAGGTACGCCAGCGAGGAGTAGCCCGTGCCGTAGTCGTCGACGGCGATCTGCACGCCGAGCTCGCGCAGCTCGCCGAGCACCGCCGCGGTGCGTACCCGGTCCAGCATCAGCGTCGTCTCGGTGATCTCCAGCTCGAGCGCGGACGGCAGCAGCCCGTACTGGGCGAGCAGCCCGCGCACCTGGTCGGGGAACGCGCGGTCGAGCAGGTCGGAGGCGGAGAGGTTCACCGCGACGGCGACCTCCAGGCCGGCCTCGCGCCACCGCCGGCACTGGGCGAGCGAGGTCTCGAGCACCTCGATCGTGAGCATCCGCATCAGGCCGGCCTGCTCGGCCAGCGGCACGAACGACTCGGGCGTCAGCAGGCCGCGGGTGGGATGGCGCCACCGCACGAGGGCCTCGACGCCGTGCGACCTGCCCGAGGCGAGCTCGACCTTGATCTGGTAATGGACCTCGAGCTGACCGGTGCCCAGCGCGGCGCGCAGCGACTCGATCATGTCCAGCCGCAGCAGCGTGTTCACCTCGGCGCCGGGGCGGTAGTACTCCACCCCGGTCCGGCCGGACTTCGCGCCGTACATGGCGACGTCGGCCCGCTGCAGCAGGGTCTGTGCGTCGGCGGCGTGGTCCGGGTAGAGCGCCGCGCCGATGCTCGCGCCGACGTGCAGGGTCATCCCGCCGACCTCGAAGGCGCCGGACAGCGCCACCAGGACGCGGTCGGCCACCCGCCGGGCGGCGTCGGCGTCGGCGTGCTCCAGCAGGACGGCGAACTCGTC
The DNA here is from genome assembly GCF_900465275.1 of Parafrankia sp. Ea1.12. Lineage (NCBI taxonomy): Bacteria > Bacillati > Actinomycetota > Actinomycetes > Frankiales > Frankiaceae > Parafrankia > Parafrankia sp. Ea1.12. The sequence continues at coordinate 2,293 of NZ_UBIZ01000189.1, forward strand.
CCCGCCGAGCCGGGCGTGCAGGTCGCCGGGCCGCAGCGCCCCCGCGATGCGGGACCCGACCTCGACGAGCAGCGCGTCGCCCACATGGTGGCCCAGCGAGTCGTTGATCTCCTTGAACCGGTCGAGGTCGAGCAGGAGCAGCGCGAACGAGTCCCCGTCGGCGATGTTCCCCTCGAGCGTGGACAGGCGCTCGATGAACCCGCGCCGGTTCGTCAGGCCGGTGAGGTCGTCGGTGCGGGCGAGCACCTTGCTCTCGGCGAGCTGCTGGACCTCGACGAAGGTCATCGCCGCCTGGGCCAGCGCGGTGAGGACCGTCGCCGCCGCGAGCACCACGGTGAGCAGCGGAAGATCCATCATGGACCCGATGACCAGCAGCGCCAGCGCGAGGACGGTCAGCACCAGCGGTACCGCGATCACGCTCCAGCCGGACATCCGCGCGGGCTTCCGCCAGGGCTGGCGCTGCCAGGCGGCGAACGCCGGGGCCAACAGGGAGAGCACCCAGACGATGTCCAGCAGGCCGCCCGGCGCGTAGTCGCCGTCCGCCATCAGCACGAACACGCACGAGTCGGCGAGGGCGAAGCCGACGAGCCCGCCGCCGAGCAGCCACCACACCCGGCCGGGATGCCAGCGCAGCAGCCCGAAGACCGTCACCACCAGCAGGACGAGGAGCAGGTCGGCGAGCGGGTACACCAGGCCGACCACGACGGAGGAGATGTCCGCGGGGCCGTCCGTGGTGAGGCGCGCGCCGATGCCGCTGCTGAGCGCGGCCACCCCGAGCACACCGACCAGCGCGTCGAGCCACACGCTCGCGTGGAACCGCAGCACCCGCTGGCGCAGCAGCAGGATGACGGCCACGTAGCAGGCCGGATAGAAAAGCAGCCAGCCGACGTCCGCCGCCGACACCTCGACCGCCGCCCCCTCGGCCGGGCCGCTGACCGCGAGACTGAAGTAGACGCTGGCCGCGCCGTAGCTGATGATCCCCGCGCCGAACAGCGCCCAGGGCAGCCGCTCACCGCGCAGCAGGACGGCACGCAGGATGCACAGCAGCCCCGAGACGAGCGTGACGAAGGACCGCAGCGCGACGACGGCGGGTTCACTTCCCCGCGTCCCGGTGATCGTGACTGCCACGAACAGCACGGCCGCGAGCAGCAGCAGCATCTGCGCCAGGCGGATCAGGCGGAACCTGCGTGGCGCCGGCGGCGAGATCGTCAAGCGTCACCTCGCCGGATCCGGGCCGGCCGGCCGGGAACCGGCCCGCCGCGCACGGTGGTGACGGGCTGCTGGACCAGGTGGCGTCGAGTACAGGAGAGGTCTCCTCCCCACCTTGGCGCCCTGGCCCGGCTGACGGCGCACTGACGCGCGCGCCCGGGCGGGCATCGCGGAAGCGGCGCTGTGACCGACATGACTGGGCCGGTCTCGGCGGCCGGACCGCTCTCGATGGGCGCGGCCGGCGCGCGGGCGTGCACGGCACACCCGGGCCGGTCTCGGCCCGGTCGTAGGGGGATCGCACCCGCGGCGGGTGGGCCGCCGGCACCGCGGGGCGCCGGGGCGCGGGCCGTGGCACCCCCAGGCGCGCCGTCGGAACGATCCGCCCGAAAGAAAAGGCTACGGCGGTTCCGGGCACCCCGCCACCGGGACCGCGCCGGGTCGCGTCGCCGGAACAGGCTGTGACCGGTGCGACGACTGACAAGCCCGGACATGAGAGGAATTCTCATACATGGGTGTTGGCAGGTCGCGACGGGTGGTGGTCCGTGGCCGGGTGCCTGGGTGGGCGTTGTGTGCACCACCTCGCCCGTCGCTGTGGGCCATAGGTCGTGGAGGCCCGACGGCGGCTCCGGCCCGCGGCCGTGGGGTGTGCTCGGATCGTGGCCGCGGGGCACGGGTGTGAGGCGTGTGCAAGGCAGGCATGGGGGGCGGAACGAGGC
>NZ_UBIZ01000470.1:0-32813 GCF_900465275.1 Parafrankia sp. Ea1.12
AGCAACCCCGGAGGCAGCCCCGCAAGCCTCGCCGGGGGCGGCAGTGGCTGGCAGGTGCACCTCGCCTTCGACAACACCGGCGGCGCGCGGCTCGAGGCGGCGATCGAGGTGATGAATCCGCCCGCCCCAGATAGCGCACCGGATCGGTGAAGGCGAGCGCGACGAAGGCGCCGATGTCGTCGAGGGCGATCAGCTGCTCGGGGATGTCCGGCGCGAACGGCGTGGCCAGCGTGCCGGTCTGCACTCCGAACGCCGGGTCCGCGTAGTTCTCCATGAACGAGGCCGGGCGCAGGATCGTCGCCGGAATGTCGATCCGACGGATGTGCTCCTCGATCGCCCGCTTGCTCGCGAAGGCACGGCCACCGCCGCCGCGCTCGACACCGGCGACCGAGGCGTACACCAGGTGCGGCACCCGGGCGGCCGCCGCCGCGTCCGCCACGTTCCGGCCCCGTCCTCGAAGGGAACCGGTGGTGTGCCCAGTGCGCCCTGTTGCACGCTGAACACCCCGTGGGCGCCTTCGGCGGCGGCGTCCAGCGACCCGCGGTCGTCCAGATCACCCACGATGACCTGTGCGCCGGGCTGGCGAACAGGATCGCCCGCGGCCTGGTGATCCCACCGCACCGCGACGGGGGGCAGGCCCAGTACGTCAGCGCTCCGGTGCCCACGGACGACGACGGCCGGCTGGCCGCCGTCCTGGCATGGGCTCGGGCGCACCTGGGCGATCGCATCTCCGTCGACCTGCTGGCAGCCCGGGCCCTCATGAGCCGGCGCTCCTTCACCCGCCACTTCAGGCTGGCCACCGGGACGTCCCCCACGCGTGGCTGCGCAGCCAGCGCCTGTCCCTCGCCGAGGAACTGCTGGAGACATCCGACCTGTCCATCGAGCAGATCGCGGATAGGGTCGGCTACCGCAGCGCGGCCGTCCTGCGTGAACAGTTCGTCCTACGTCGCGGGGTGTCGCCCAGCGACTACCGCCGTACCTTCAGCCGTTCCTGACCGCGCGGAGCGGGGCACGGTGCTCTCCAGGAACAGTGCTCTCCGGGCGAAGTGCTGTCCACCCGGCCAGGTACAGCCGTCGGCATTCAGAGCTTGACCCGGGGGGACGGTCGCAATTAGGTGGGGTCATGGCCGAAGAGAACGTGGCCCAGGAGATGTGGCGGCTGTTCGAACCGGTGCACGCCGTCACCTATTTCGCGCCGGGCTGCCTTCAAGCGTGGCAGGACGCCGGGCTGCGCGGGTACTGGCGCGCGTACTTCGCCGGCCGGGTCGCCCCGCTCGGGCCGGTCGGACCAGGGCCGGTGGTCGGGAGCTTCTTCGGCTTCGCGCCGGCCATGGTGGCCAGGGCGCTGCCGGACGTCTGGACCCGCATCTCACCGGAGAAGGCCCTGGCCGTCCGGCTCAGCGCGGCCACGGCGGTACTCGGCCCGCTGGTCGCCGAGATCGACCAGGCCGGACTCGCGGAGCTCGCCGGGCTGCTGCGCGCGGCGGCGGAGCGTGTCCCGGTCGCCGGACGGGTGCTGGGCGCGGCGAACGCCGCGCTGCCCTGGCCCGAGGACCCACTGGAGATCATCTGGCACGCCGCCACCGTGCTCCGGGAGCACCGCGGCGACGGGCACGTCGCCGCCCTCGTCACCGCGGGCCTGGACGGCCCGGAGAGCCTCGTGTGGCGGGTCAGCAGGGGCGGCGCCGACCGTGCCTTCTACCAGCGGATCCGCGGCTGGACGGACGAGGAGTGGGACGCCGCCGCCGACCGGCTGCGCGCCCGCGGATGGCTGGACCCCACCGGCACGCCGACCGACGCGGCCCTCCGCGCGGCCCGCGAACTGGAGGCGACGACGGACCGACTCGCGCGCTCCCCCTGGGACACGCTCGGCCCGGACGCCGCCCGGCGCACCGCAGCCCTGCTGGCCCCGATCGCCCAGGCCACCGCCCCCCTCCTGCTCTGGCCCAACCCCGTCGGCGTCCCCGACCCACGCGGCGAGCCGTCCACCGGTCAGCCGGGGGCCGGCTGACCGGTAGGCGCATCCCCGACCGGAGGCCGTCCAGAACGCGCCCTCGGCAGGAACCGTCGGACGTCCGGGCTGATCCAGGCCACGTCCGCGCCGCTGGCGAACGTCCAGGACAGCCCCCACAACATCTGGGTGGCCACCACCGGCACGAATCCGCCGACCAGGCCGGTGGCGACGAAGGCGCCGATCCCGCCTGGTCGTTCAGCTAATTCCAGTCGGCCCGACGCCGCGACCCGAGCCACCGCAGGGTCCGCCGTCGATCTTCGTCGCTGCCGACGAGGCTGGCCAGCAGATCGGTCACCCCGGCGTCGGCGAACTGCCGGATCGACGACGCGACGGTCGCCTCGTCTCCGGCGACGACCGTCTCCCGCACAGCCGCCCTGCCGTCCCGCGCCAGGATCGTGCGGTAGGCCGGGAAGCTGGCGGCGAAGCCCACGTGCGCCTCGACCGCCTGCCGCACCCCCTCCGGATCGGCGGTGACGCTGATCGGGACGGCGGCCACGATCCGCGGGGCGGGCCGGCCCGCCGCCGCGGCGGCACGGGTGATCGTCGGCACGACATGCCCGGCGATGGCCTCGGGACCGGCCCACACCGTCACCGTCCCGTCGGCCAGCTCGCCGGCGACGCGCAGCATGACCGGCCCGAGCGCGGCCAGCAGGACCGGGACGGCGGTGGCACCGGGCACCTCGACCTGTCCCGCCACGGTCAGGAAGGATCCACGGTGCTCGACGTGCTCCCCGCGCAGCAGCGGACGCAGGGCGGACAGGTACTCCCGGGTGTGCCGCGCCGGCTGGTCGTAGGAGTGGCCGAAGGCGCCCTCGATGAAGTGCCGGTGGCTAGGCCCGACCCCGAGGGTGACCCGGTGACCCGTTGCCACCTGGGCGGTGAGCGCCTGCCCGGCGAGCACGAGCGGGTGGCGGGGGTAGGTCTGCACGACGGCGGTGCCGAGCTCGATGCCCGGCACCCGCTGCCCCGCGAGCGCGGCGACGGTGAGCGCGTCCCACGCGGTGATCTGGCTGAAGAAGGCGCTGTCGAGGCCGGCGTCGGCGGCCGCGCACGCCTGCCCGATCATCTCCTCCAGGGTGGAGCCGGCCCCGCCCACGTAAACACCCAACCGCATCGATGCCTCCAAGATGAATCGGATGTTCCGCTTCCCCTTGGACAGTAATCTGAGGGCTCAGATTCCGGGGGGAGCCAGGCTGTGCGATCCGACGCCCGACGCAACCGCGAGCTGATCTCCGCCGCCGCACGCGAGCTGTTCACCGAGCGTGGCGCGGCTGTCTCCATGGAGGAGATCGCAAGCGCGGCCGGGCTCGGAGTGGGGACGCTCTACCGGCACTTCCCCGATCGGGCGGCCCTGCTGGAGACCATCGCGGCCGACACCCTCGAGCGCTTCCTCGCGTTCGGCCGCGCCGAGGCGGCACGGGACCTCCCCCGCTGGCAGGTCCTGCTGCGCATCATCGAGCACTGCACCAAGCTGCCGCTGGCCCTGGTCAAGACGCTGGCCGAGGGGGTGGCCACCGCACCGACGGTGGCCAGCCTGACGGCCGAGGCCGACGCCCTGCTCGCAGCCATCGTGGAACAGGCCCAGCGGGAGCGGACGCTGCGCCCGGACATCCCGTCCCGCGATGTCGTCGGGCTGCTGAACCTCATGGTCTGCCGGCCGGGAGCCCGCGCCGACGACCACCTCGTCACCGTCATGCTCGACGGCCTGCGGGCTGCGCGGTGACGGCCTACGACCCAACCCCGCCGTTGAGATCCGCGACCAGCGGCGAGACGCCCGCTGCGGCAGCCGACCGTCGGATCATCCCGGCCACCGCGAGCGCCTCGCCGGGCGGAACCACCGACAGAACGATGTCCGCCGCGCCAACCGCCTCCTCCGGGGAGTCGGCCAGTTCCAGTCCGTGGGCGAGCGCGCGGGTCCGCTCTGATCGGCCCGCCACGCGGGCTATGACCCTGCCCCCGCCCTCGACGTAGCCGCGCCCCAGCGCCGAGCCCATCGCGCCGGGACTCACGATCGCCACTGTCACCATCCGCCGTCCACCTTCCGTGCTCGGAGGTCTGTGCGCCTGCGCGGTGGTCGCCACGGACACGAGTCCACAGTCCCGCGACAGAGGCCCCGTGCGCGTTACCTTCCGTCGCTCCGATCCGTCATAGCCGTGACTCGTCAGTCGAGTGGGCGGACGCCCCAGGAGGAGAGTTGACGATGCAATCACGGATGGCCAACCCGCGATGGTGCTCCCGCACGCGATGGAGGCGATCCAGGGCCTCTACAAGGCGATGAGCACGGGCGGCGTGGCACAGCGGACGCTGGAGCTGGTGCACCTGCGAGCCAGCCAGATCAACGGCTGCAGCGCGTGCGTGCACGCCGGGGTGACCGGAGCCACGAAGGCCGGCGAGAGCGCGGACCGCCTGCTCGCCGTGGCGGCGTGGTACGAGTCTCCGCTTTTCGACGACGCCGAACGGGCCGCCCTCGCCCTCACCGAGGCGGCCACCCGACTCAGCGACCGGCCCGGTCAGGTCACCGACGAGCTCTGGGACGAGGCCCGCGGGCACTACGACGACAAGCAGCTCGCGGCGATCATTCTGATGATCGCGACCACGAACTTCTTCAACCGGATCAACACCACGATCAAGGAACCGGCAGGCGCCAACTGGGGCTGAGGAACAGCGGGGCGGCCCGGCCCCCGCTCGGGCCGCCCTGCCGTCAGCGCTCGAAGGCGGACAACTCGAACCGCCCCAACCGGTCGACGTCGGCGAGCACATCGACCGCGACGATCAGCCGGTCCCGGACCGTGAATCCCATGATCGAGACTGCCCGACCGCCCACGGTGACGACCACGCCAGCGGCCCCGTTGACCAGGGCCGGGTGAACCTCGGCGTCCGGCCGGGCGAACATCAGCGCCCGGCCGGCGACCGACGCCGCTCCCCGGAGCACCGCAGAGGCCCGCGGACGCGCGGCGCCGCCGTCCGAACGCATCTCGACATCCGGCGCGAGGAGCGCGACGAGCGCGTCGAAGTCACCTCCACGGGCCGCTTCGAAGAACGCGCGGACCGCTTCGTGCTGCTGGGCCAGGTCCGCCTCCGGCAGCGGCCCGCCGGCCCGGATCCGCCCCCGGGCCCGGCTCGCCAACTGCTTGGTCGCCGCCGTCGACCTGCCGAGCATCGCCGCGATGTCGTCGAACGGCACCGCGAACATGTCATGCAGCACGAAGGCCAGCCGCTCAGCAGGGGTGAGAGTCCCCAGGACCACGTGCAGCGCGAGCCCCACCGACTCCGCGAGCAGCGCCTCCCGCTCAGGGTCGACGCCGTCGGCCGGGCTCACGATCGGGTCCGGCACGTGGACGTCCAACGACCGTTCTCGCCGCGTGCCGCGCGACCGCAGCATGTCCAGGCAGACCCGGCCGGTGACCGTGGTCAGCCAACCGCGCAGGTTCGCCACGTCGCTGGTGTCGGCCGAGCTGAACCGCAACCAGGACTCCTGCACCGCGTCGTCCGCCTCGTGCAACGAGCCGAGCATCCGATACGCGACCGAGCGCAGATGCGCCCGATGTTCGTCGAACCGCGCGGCCAGCCAGTCCTGTCCAGTCATGATCGCCCTTGTCTCGCCATCCACCGTCACGACCCTGACGCGGATGATCAGGCCGACGTAACACGCGCATCACCGCGCCCCGACCTCCGGTGCCCATCCAGGGGCCGGCGCGGCCCGGATCTGATCACTCGGCCACGCGCAGCCGTTGACATTCAGAGCTTGGCTTTGGTAAACGGCCACAGACGGCCGAGGTCATGCGATCATGTCGTCGTGGTCGACCGTCTGCGTGTGATCCTCGTGGACGACCATGAAATCGTCCGTCAGGGCGTCCGTACCATGCTGGAAGCCCACCCGGACATCGTCGTGGTCGCCGAAGCCACCTCCGCCTCAACCGCTGTCGAGGTGGTCCGCGACCACCGTCCGGATGTGGTCGTGATGGACATCCGGCTGGACGACAGCAGCGGCATCGAGGCGACCAGGACCGTCCGGACCCGGTTTCCCGACGTCCGGGTCCTGATGCTGACATCGTTCCCCGACGAGCAGGCGCTCATCTCGTCGATCCAGGCCGGCGCGAGCGGCTACGTGTTGAAACAGATCCGGCGCGATGAGTTGGTCTCGGCGGTCCGGGCGGTCGGCGACGGCCAGCACGTGGTCGACAAGACGGTCACCGGGGTACTGCTGGAACAGATCCGGCTCGGGGCGGCCCGCGAACCGTCGGGAGCCGACGAGCGGCTAAGCCGGCTGTCGGCCCAGGAAAGGCGCATCCTGGCGCTCGTGGCGGCCGGCCGGACCAACCGGGAGATCGGCCTCCATCTGAATCTGGCCGAGAAGACCGCCCGCAATTACGTGTCGGTCATTCTTCAGAAGCTCGGCCTTTCCCGGCGGGGCGAGGCGGCGGCTTTCCTGGCCCGCCGGGGCACCCGGTAGGCGGACGGCTCACTCATCCCGGCGGAAGTGGTATCCGCACCGTCACCGTGCTGCCCTCCGCACCGGACTCGATGTCGAGCCGGCCGCGCAGGTTCGCCGACCGCTCGCTGAGGTTCCGCAGCCCCTGGCCCCGCCCGGCCGCCGCGGCCAGGTCGAATCCGCGCCCGTCGTCGTCGATCTCAAGCACCGCCGTGCCCGTCGCCCGGATGAGGCTCAGCCGGCAGGTCGTGGCCTGCGCGTGCCGGCGGACGTTGGACAGCGCCTCCCGGGCGATCTGAAGGATGTCGCCGGCCTGCGGGGCAAGCTCGGCTGTGACCGTCGGATCGCGGTCGACGGCGACGACAATCCCCGTATCACGCTGGAAGCTCTCCGCCAGGGCCTGGAGCTCGTCGTAGAGGTGCCGGTCGGGCGGCAGCCCCGGGCGCAGGTTGAAGACGTAATCCCGGATTTCCTGGATCGCGATGTCGATGCGGTCGACGCTGTCGGCCAGGCGGGCGCGGGTCGCGTCAGGCTGGTCGGCCAGTGTCTCGGCCGCCTGGAGCGTCAGCAGGACCCCGGACAGTGACTGGATCACCCCGTCGTGCAGTTCTCGGGCGATACGTTGGCGTTCGTCGGCCACGGCGAGCTGGCGGCGCGACTGCTCCAACTGATCCTCGGTCAGCTTCCACTCGGTGATGTCGAAGATCACCCCGTCCAACCAGCTCCGGCCGTTGCCGCTGTGCACTTCCTGGCCGCGCTCGCGGACCCAGGCGACGGTTCCGTCGGCCCGGACGATGCGGTATTCGAGCACGAACGCCCTGCCCTGCCGGGTTCCCTCGGTAACGGCGCGCTCCACCATCTCCCGGTCGTCGGGGTGGATGACGCTGGCGAAACTGCGCACCGCGCTGTCGACGAAATCGGTGGCCGGATACCCGGAGATGCGCTCGATGTCGTCGCTGATCAGCTCCATCGTCCAACTGAGGTCGTTGGCGCAGCGGTAGATGGCGCCCGGGGCGTTCGTGAGCAGCGTCCGCAGGCGGGTCTCGTTGCGGTGGAGTTGGGCGCTGCGCACGCCGGCAGACGCCCGGGCCAGCAGTTGGAGCCGGTCGAACGGGCTGATCAGGTAGTCGTCCACGCCGTCGGGCAGGGTCTGTTCGCCGGCCGGCACCACGAGGGTGATGTACAGGTCGGTGTGCTGAGGCCGGGCCCGGATCTGGCGGCACAGGTCGGCGCAGTCCGGCAGTCCCCCATCGATGAAGATCAGGTCGTAGGGCGCCTCGCCGAGTGTCGTGAGCGCGGCCGCGCCGGTGGGGGCCGACCTCGCCTCGTATCCCGCGGCAAGCAGGTCGCCGCACAGCCCGGACATCAGCTCGCCGGCGCCGGCCACCAGCGCCTGAATTCCGGCGTCGGGCACCCAGCGTGTCGCGTCCATGTCAGATGTCCTTCTCTCCCGGGACACTCCACCCTCACCACCGGGGGTGCTGTATCTGATGCTCGGTTCCAGGATCCCTCCGGCGAGCCGGCGGGAACGCACGGACAGGCCATTCTGATCCGACAACCGCGACCACGGGGTGACTATGGACGTATCGAACGTGTTCGAGGTGTTCGGCCCGGCAGCGCCCTGGGCCGCCGCGACCGTCGGTGTGTTCGCGGCGTTCCTGTTCGTGGCGGCGTTCTGGCAGGGGCGCTCGATTTCGTTCTGGCCGCCGCAGATCGGGCGCCGGCTGACCCCGTTCGCGTCCCGGAGGTCGCGTTCAGGCTGGCTGGGCGGCCGCGGCGGTACCACCGGCGGTGCCGCGGCGCCCCAGCGCGAGTATGGAGTGGACCAGTCCCGCGACTTCTACCAGGAAATCGCATCGAACTACGACCTGCGCAACTCCGGGAACCTGGTGTCGACACATCTCGCGACCGTCGCGCAGTTGCAGGCCATCCGCGACCAGCGGCCCGGCCTCAAGGTGCTCGACCTCGGCGGCGGCACGGGCAAGGTCATCGCGATCCATTTCTTCAATGACACGACGATGAACTGGACGTACGTCGACAACTGCCCGGCGATGGCGGCCGAATTCCGCCGGAATCTCTGGGGTCATCCGCTCGGGCGCGGCTCCGAGGTCGTGGTCGACGACATGAACCGCGCACTCGGTCAGCTCGAGGCCCATTCCTACGACGTCATCATGCTGTCCCTGGTGCTGTCCTCGATGCCGGAGCCGCCCGACTTCGGCGCGCTCAGAAGGCTGCTCCGGCCGGGCGGGTCACTGATCGTCACCGACATCAACCCCGGATACACCCGGGACAACCCGCTTTACAAGGTCTGGGTGGACGGTGCCGTCGTGGCGTTACGCATAACGCCGGTGGATCCGTTCGAGGTGATGCGCCGGGCCGGCGCGGCCGGCCTCCGGGTGGCGGAGCAGAAGACGATCGGCGAGGAGAGCTTCTACTACTCCTTCCTGCTGGTGTTCACGCCGGACCCGGTCCGACCGCGGCGGCGTCGCGCCGAGGCATCGGCCTGATCCGCCCCCTCGGGGCGGCGCCGGTTCATCGCCGGGTTCGTTCCAGCGCGGCACGTACCAGGGCGGCCCGTCAGCACCGGCATTTCCGTCTCGGCGACGGCGGCCACACCGTCGCCCTCGCCCACCAGCGTCATCGGTGTCGGCGCGGGAACGATCTCAAGCCGCCCATCTCTCGGCCAGCGCGTTCCAGGCGTCGGCGGCGAGGTCGAAACGGCGCGCCGAGAAAGCAGCGCCAAATCAGGCAAAAAAGGCAAACTCTTTGCAATCTCACTAGATTCGCGTCGACTACTTCCAGTAATCCTCTGTCGACGGCGTGCGCCGCGCGGCAGGGTCGTCATCAATACCGGAGGAAGCGGTGTCGACTCGAAGACGTGACCTGAGGAGATTGACTGGCAGAAGCGACAGCTCCCGGAGAAAGCGGCTCCTCGCGCTGGGGGTGCAGGCTGTCGTCGCGACCCTTGTCCTGGCCGGGGTGCCGAGCCGGGCGGAAGCCGCGAGGCCCGGTCCGGCGGTGAAGGTGTTTCCCCGTCCGATGGAAGCCGCGATACCAGGCCAGGCTGGTATCGCGCTGCCCCGCCCGGAGGGAGGAGGGGTCGGTTCGACGCGGGTCTATGTCGCCAACTGGGGCGCCTCCAACGTTTCGGTCATCGACGCGCGGAGCAACAACCTCGTCGCCACGATTCCTCACGACGACCCGGAGGGCATAGCGGCGACCAAAAAGCTCGGCGGGCGTGTCTACGTCGCCGGGACAAACGGCTTCGGGACAGAGGACTATATTGACGGTCTCACAGTGATCGACCCCCGGGACAACAGGACGGTCGGCGGCGTCCCGCTGCTGCCAGGACAGGATGCGGGAGCGGTCAAGGTGGCGGTCACCGACAGGATGTCGCGACCGCGCGCCTACGTCACCGGCGTCTCCGCGAACATCGTCTCGGCGATCGATCTCACGACGAACGAGGTCGTCGCGACCATTCCCGTCGGCGCAGGACCGTACGGTGTGGCGGTCGCCGACAGCCTGCCCCGGCCCCGGGTCTATGTCGCCAACACCGACGACAACACCGTGTCAGCGATCGACGTCGTCACCAACAAGGTCGTCGCGACCATCCCCGCCGGCGCAGGACCGTACGGTGTCGCCGTCCTCGACCGTCCCGTCCACCCGCGTGTCTATGTCACCAACCTTTTCGACAACACCGTGTCGGTGATCGACGCGACCAGCAACAAGGTGGTCGCCACGATCACCCTCCCAGCGGAGGACATCGGGCCGTCGTTCCTCGCTATCGACGACAATCCGCGCGCGCCGCGCGCCTATATTCCCGAGCAGCTGAGCAACAACGTCACGGTGCTCGACCTGAGGACAAACACGGTCATTGCCGAGATTCCCGTCGGTGACTCCCCCAACACCGTGGCGTTGGACGACGACCATCGCCAGCCCCGTGCCTACACCAGTAACTTCTGGTCAGGTGACGTCTCGGTGATCGACCTGAAGCGCGGCGCCGTCGTCGCGACGGTCCCCGTCGGCGGCAATCCACTCGGCGTGGCGGTCCTGAAGAAGTAGCGGCGGGCCCACCCTCACCGCCCGAGCGAGGTGCGAGTCAGCCGGTTGGGCGTCGGGCCGTGACTCCGCCCGACGCCGGGGTCGGCCGCCTGGCACGCGCCTGGAAGCGGCGATTATGAGCACGGACTGGCTCAGTCTCGGCCAGTCGCGTTCGCAACGACCCGGTTGTCGGGAGTGCGCACCTCCTGGCGGCAACCGGAGCCCGGCCTGTCCTACACCGACCCGGACAGGCGGCCCTCAGTGCGTGGCGGCCGGCTCGCCCTCGGCGAGAACCAGGGCGAGCAGGCCCGGGAAGCGGGCGTCGAACTCGGCCCGGCGCAGCCGGTTGAGTCGACGCGGACCCTGGTCGACCTGTTCGAGCAGGCCGGTGGCGCGCAGAACGGCGAAGTGGTGACTGGCGGTGGCCTTCGACACCGGCAGGTCGAAGGTGCCGCAGGTACGGGCGAAGTCCGCCTCGCCCGCCAACGTCCGCACGATCGACCGGCGCACCGGGTCGGCCAGCGCCTCGAGCGCCTCCTGCAGGCTCACCTCGCCCGGGTCCGTGTGCCGCAGGCCGAGTACCCGTCTCGACTTCGTCGCCATTCTCCCCTCAGCCCCACTTTCACCAATCTCCCAACTGTTCGACCGCCATCGTACAGTTGAAGTGTTCGACCCGGATCGAACACTGCCACCCGTGAGGGTGCTCGCACGCATCGTGGAGAGCTGCCATGACGCCGACGCTGGGACGGGTGGGCATCTGGTCCCCGTCTTTCGCCTGGAACACGCCGGATGCCGCCGAGGCGGCGGCGGAGCTCGACGAGCTCGGGCACGGGGCGCTGTGGCTCGGCGCCTCCGCCCCCGAGCTGCGCCAGCCAGCACAGCTGCTCGCGGCGTCCCGCAGGATGGTCGTGGCCACCGCGATCGTCAACGTGTGGGCCACCGAGGCCACCGCGCTCGCCGCCGCCTTCCACGAGGTCGCACGGACGTACCCGGACCGGCTCCTGCTCGGCCTCGGCGCCAGCCACGCCCCCAGCGTGGCGGCGCTCGGCAGGACGTACACCCGGCCCCTGCGATACCTGGCCGGCTTTCTCGACACCCTCGACACGGCGCCGGAGCCGGTGCCGGCCGGCTCCCGTGTCCTGGCCGCGCTGCGCCCGAAGGCGCTTGCTCTCGCGGCAACCCGCTCCGCCGGGGCCCATCCCTACCTCGTGACCGGGTACCTGAATCCGGCCCTTCACCACGGGATCCTCACCCGGCGGCTACCGTCGCACCTTCCCGAGGCCGTGGGCTACGCGTCCGCCTCGGACACATAGACGACCATTTCCCGGACGAATTCGTCAAGGTCGTCGAGGGCCCTCAGTCGGGCGATGACGATCTCGTCGTTGACGTCGATGTAGTCATGGACGAGGACGTTCCTGAAGCCGACGGCCTTGCGGAGCGACCGGGCGAGTGCCGGGTCCATCGCTCCGTGATCGCCGAGAAGGCGGACCGCGTCGCCGTTGTCCGCTGGTGGTCCCCAGCCCCGCGCCGCGCAGATGTGCTGCGCGACGTCGACGCAAGCCTCGATCGCTGTCACGAAGGTGTACTTGACGCCGCGCAGCCAGATCGGGTCCGCGCGGCGCTCGTCGCCGGCGTCTGCCTCGCGGCGCAGCACGGAAAGGTCGTCGGTGACGGCGCGGAGCAGGCGCAGCACCCGGACCTGGTCGACCACCGGTTACACGGTCCTGGGCAGCAGGGCGGCGGCGAACTCCCGGTGGGAGCGAGTGATCCGTGGGAGTTCGTCGAAGTAGATCTTTCTGGTCATCGCCTCCCAGTGCACGCGCGCGGCCCGGTCGTCTTCGAAGAGCAGTGTTCCGCCGACGGCGACCCGGCCGGCAAGCTCGAGCGGAGCGTTGTCCAGGACGAGGAGGTCGACTCCAGGCGGCAGAAGTACGTCGAAGGCGTTGGGAGGCCGCGGCCCGCCGAAGTAGGCAGCGATGTCGATGTCCGAGTCCGCCCGCTGGCGCCCGACAGCGCGACTGCCGTGCAGGTAGGCGAACCGCGCGCCCGCCTGACGCAGAACGGCGACAGCGTCGTGCGTCGCCGTGCGTGCGAATGTCTCGTCCACACCCCGATCTTCGCAGACGGGACGGCCGTGCGGCATTCACCTCCGCCCGCGTCGCGATCCGCACCGGGCGCGCGGGGCGGCCACACGCCGCCGCCCACAAGCCCCCTCCGGCGGCGGCATCGCAGAAAGGCCGTCCGACCGAGCCCCGTGCGCGTTACCTTCCGTCGCTCCGATCCGTCATAGCCGTGACTCGTCAGTCGAGTGGGCGGACGCCCCAGGAGGAGAGTTGACGATGCAATCACGGATGGCCAACCCGGCGATGGTGCTCCCGCACGCGATGGAGGCGATCCAGGGCCTCTACAAGGCGATGAGCACGACGGAGCAGCCGCGACCAAGTGGCGCTTCCGCGGCCGTGCCGTGTTCGCGCATCACGGGTCACGCGCCCCTGTCGTCCAGATTGAGCAGAATCGGACAGGTCCGCGGCGCGGTGCTGCCATTCATGCGGGAGTGAGCATGGTCGACGGGACTGACGACGTCTGGGCTGGCGACGCGGGAACCGACGGCACGGACTCCGTACCGATCGACCGGACGACGCCTGACACGACGCAGGACGCCGAGCCCGATGCGGCGCAGGACGCCGAAGCGCCGGGCCGAGGGTCCAGGCCCACTGCGAGGCTGGTGGCCTGGTCGCGCGACGTCGACCGGGCAGAGGCGTTGGTCGCGGTCTCGATCGTGATCGCGGCCGTCGTTGCCCTCGTCGGCTCGTTCCGATTCCAGACCAAGCCCGATGCGGAGGGCGACCACTACCAGTCCGGCTACGAAGCGGCCCTCGTCGACCTGCGCAACGCCCCGATCGGCGAAGAGCAGGACCTGTCGACCGACGAGGATCGGGCGCCGCCGGCGGCGGCGATTTCCCGCCGCCGCCGGACCGGGGCGTCCGGCTGGCACCCGGCGCCTATCGGGTGCTGTTCGAGGGCAGCGGGATCCCGGACCGGCATGGCGCGGCGGTGGTGACCGCGATCGGCGACGACGCGGTGACCTGCCGGGCGAGCGACTGGGACGACCACCGGGGCGACGAACAGGTCGACGTCGTATGCGTCGGGGCGGGCGGAGAGCCGGCGGACGCAGCGTTCTCGGTGATGTTCGCCTACCGGCTGCCCGGCGACCCGGGACACGACGAGGTGTTCGCGTACCTGCGGATCGACAGACCCTCGCCCCCTGCTGCGCCGTCGATCGCTGCTGGACCAGTGCCGCCTGCCGCGTCCTCGACATCCGCTGCGGCCTCGGACCAGCAGGCCGAGCCGATGCGGCTCACAGACGGCTGGAGTTCAGGGGAGGGCACGGTCGAGGTGGTCCGGCTCGCCCGGGGTCGGCACGAAGTCCGCCTGGTGGCGGAAGGTTTCGGTCGGATGGCGGGAAACCTGCAGGTGAACGCGCTCGGCGAAGGTGACGTCTTCTGCGCGCCGACCGACGTCGTCGCGGTCGACGACGGTCACGACACTGCGACGGTCACGGTCGGTTGCATCCGCGACGGGGCCCTCGCTGACGTGCCGTTCGCGCTGACCTACGCCGGGTCGCCGGCCGGCGGCGACGAAAGGTCGTCCACCCACCTTGCCTACCTCGTCAACGGTGTCCGCCTCGCCGGTGACGACCGAAACGGGACGGGCTCGGGTCGACTCGACGTGCCGCCGATCGGCGCGCGGGTCCGAGCCGACGCCGCTCGATCGCTGAATGGCGCGGACGCGGACGCGGACAACTGGATCGTTCGGACCGCGATCGGCCGGTACGAGGCGATCTTTCCCGATGTCGGGGGCGGGGCGGGACACGTCCAGGTCACGCCAGTCGACGAGGCTGGCCGCGGCGCGCCGCGCTGCGCCGTCGATGGCTGGACGACGAACCCGCCCAGCCCGGGAACCGCCGGGGCCACGGCCGTACCGACGGGTGACGTCACGGTCCGCTTCCACTGCTTCGACCGGTTCAGCAGCGACGTCGACACCCTGGCGTACGTCTCGTACGAGGCCACGACGTTCTGACATGCCCGGTCGGCAACGCCTGTTCCGTCCGGCGACGCGCCCCGCGGGCGCGCACTTTCCTCGCCGGCTGTCAGGACGCCGTAGAGCCAACGGTCAGGACGCTGTAGAGGTGGGGCGGCGCGGCGCTGGTAGGCCGGGCCCCAGGCCAACCCCATGCCACCGACGTCGCATCAGCGATCAACCACTCCATCGGCAGTCGCATCAGCCTCCGGTACAAGCCGAGCAGAGCGGAGCGACCGAGGTCCACGGCAAAGAACCGTCCGGCCCGGCCCGCACGGAGCAGGGCCGCAGCGCCTCGCCTACATCACAAGGCTCGCGGGGCCGTGGCGCCGAGATCCCAGCAGGCCTCGCGGTCCGCAGCGATCAGCTCACCGACGATGGTGATCGGCTCACGCAACCGCTTCCATTTCCCACCAGTCGTGATGGTCTCGACGCCACGGACCGCACCTGCAATGTCACTGTTGCCGCGGCTGACCAGGCAGTGCGGCTGGCGGTCCGAAGAACTGTCCTTGTCCGAAGCGGCAGCCATGGCGCGCCAATGTGCGTGCCTGCTCTCGGTTCTGGACGCCGGTGGCAACGACCGTGAGACCGAGGTCCCTGGCGAGGGCGAGCAGTGCCCGGCGGAGCAGGTCGGCCCGGTTGGCGCTGCCCGTCAGGCCGCCGGCGTAGTAGCTGTCGAACATGAGTATCTGGATCGGCAGCTCGTCGAGCGCCAGAAAGGTGCTCTGGTTCCTGGCGATGGCGTTCAGCGCGAGGCGCAGGCCACGGGTGACGCATGTCCGCAGGCTGCGCGCGGCCTCCTCGTCGAGGCACTCCATGTCCGTAAGCCTGAGGATCAGGGCCTGGGCGGGGAGGCGGGAGGCCACCAGCGCCGCCTCGACGTCGGGCAGTAAGTCACCAGCCGGCCTCGCCGCCGAAACGCCGACGCAGACGGCGACGTTCTGCCCTGTCTGCCTTCGGTAGTGGCCGATATCATGGCAGGCGCGGCCGAGGATCAACTGTTCGAGCTGTGCTCTTAGCCCCACTCCGGTCGCGACCGTGACCGTCTGCTCTGCCGTGAACGACCCGAGCGTCGGATGGTGCCAGCACGTTGAAGCCTGAAACGCGACCGTGTGATGGCGGGTCAGATCGACGATCGGCTGATAGAGGACATCGATGACGCCGCCGGCGGGATCGCCCCGCAACAACTGGGACAGCGCGAGTTGCGCCGTCGGCGACCGGTCGTGAGCGAAGATTTCAGGATCGTAGACGACCAGACTGTTTTTCCCCCGCCGCTTGGCTGCGTACATGGCGAGATCCGCCTGCTGGACCAGATCCTCGGCACTTATCGAGGATGCCGGCACGGCGACTGTCAGGCCAAGGCTCGCGTGAATGGCGCACGGCTGCCCGGCGAGAAAGCACGGTGCCCGGACCACCGCGGCCACCCTCTTGCCGACCGCCTCGGCGTCCGCGGCATCGTCCGCCAAAAGAACCGCGAACTCGTCGCCACCGAGACGGGCGACCGTGTCCGAGGGCGGTACGCAACCAAGCAGCCGCCGAGCGGTTATCCTCAGCAATTCGTCCCCGGCCGGATGACCCAGGGTGTCGTTGACACTCTTGAAGTCATCGAGATCGCAGAAGAGCAGAGCCAGCCGGCCGCGGGCTCGCCGAGCGACCGCCTCTTCCACCCGGTCGCCGAACAGCACACGGTTCGCCAGCCCGGTCAGCGGGTCATGGAGCGCCTGGTGGCGCAGCTGGCGGCGGCTGCGCTGAACCCTGTCCAGCAGCTTCTGGTTGTCCGCCAAAGTCAGCATCTGCCGGATCAGCACCATCAGCACGAGCGCGAAGATGCCGTATATCTCGATCGGTTCGACCCGCGCCTCGGTTGACATCTGAATGACCGCCAGCACGCCCAGCGCGGACAGCGGAACGTACGGGAGGAATATCCTCACCCAGCGTACGCCGGGTCCGGCCCGCCAGCCAGCCAGCCGGACGCGCCACGAGTCAGGAGCGGATTCGAGACTTAGGGGGGCAGCGGCAACTACAGAGCCAGTCGATGGCCGTGGTGGCGCGATGCAGGCAAGCCCGATCATCACAGTGCCAATGGCGTTGGCGGCTTCGAGTTGCAGGGGCTCCGGTTGGCCGCTCGCGATGAAGTAGAGCGACACGTGCAGAAGTATGGTGATGGAGGCCAGCCCGCCACCGAGCAATGCGAACGACTTCTTCTGGCGCGGGCGCCGGAACGCCGCTACGAGCAGGACGGTGATCAGTAGCAGGAGACATCCGATGCCGAACGCCAACAAGGCCGCGAGACTAACTGGTGCGGGTGCTCGCGCACGCACCAGAGGCTGGAGGACGACCACCCAGCCGAGCAGGCTCAGCGAGCCGGCGAGGAGCACCGCGTCCATGACGGTGACAGTCCGCCAATGGGTGCCGTGCTGGCCGGCTCGGCGCACCGGCTCGTCCTCCGGGCTGAGTGGGTCGGTGGGAAAAGCCAGCAGCGCGGCAACGGATGCTGGAATGAACGCCAGATACGCCGGTTCCGTCCCCGACAAGGGTGGCACCGGGCTCTGGCCCGAGAACAACGCCCTGACGGAAGTGATGACCAGGCCGGCTGCCACCGTGATCCATCCGGTGAGAAGGAGCAGTCGCCAACGTCGCTCGCCACCCCTCGCTCGCCGTGCCGACCACAGTTCGCACCCACCCTGGAACGCTATAGCGGCCATGCCGCAGGCGCGGACCACCAGGTCAGCGGTGCGCGAGGGAAGGACGAAGGAAGCGAGCATGACTGCGGGCGCGACTGCCGCCCACACACAGACTATTCGGCGGAAAACGGCCGCGCCGCAGTTCGGTGCGTCGCACTCCGCCGCGGCCGCTCGAGCGATCTCCGCGCGCGACATCGTCCTCTCCGCCTGGGATCATTTCCGCCCATCTGGCCTGGATCGTCTTGCCAGCCGGAATGGATCGCCGCGACGAACCTCCCTCGGACCCACCCAACCGAAAGCGACGCCATATATACCCAGAGCGATGGCACGTACATTAGTACGGGCGGACGAAGACCGCCAACGAGCCGAGGATGCCCGATACGCCCTCCGTGCGTTCCTCGCCCCGATCCCAGTGCCGATCAGACCGAAACGGCCTGGCGATCCACCCTGGAGCCAGCCACACAGCTCGTCCATGAGCTCCGGCACACGCTCGGCATCCGGCCCGGTGTGATGCACTCGGCATCCGGCCCGGTGTGATGCAACTTGGCATTACATGCCTCCAGCCGGAACGCCCGTTGTCACCGGGGGCGCCCCCCCGGAGCGACAGGCGGGTTTCGGCGAGCCGACCGGGCCGCCCAGCCGGGGCCCCGGTCGGGAGGATGACCGGCCCGCCGGCGGCGCGGGGGGGGCGCCCTGGGCGAAGCGCCGTCATCGTCCACGCCGGGTCCGACAGTTCCCGATCGTGACCATCTGAGCTGGGCAAGCTCCAACAGGCGGGCTGGCGGGCACGGTGTCAGTATTCGGCCCGGGGGACGTCGGCCCGGCTCTCCCGGCGGCGTGGCGGGCAGCGACCAGCCCGCGGATCAGGGGCACCCACACGATGAACGGGCGTCCGACCGCTATCGGCCGGACGACGGCCGGCCAAGCCCGCGGGGACAGGACAACCGATGACGAGACGGCGGTGACCGGACGAACGGCGCACGCCGCACAGCCCACCCTGGCGCGTGTCCTGAGTGGGCGGATGCTGTTGTTCCTCGTGCTCGGTGACGTCCTCGGATCGGGGATCTACGCGCTCACCGGGCAGATCGCCGCCGACGTCGGCGGGATGATCTGGGCACCGTTCCTGATCGCCTTCGCACTGGCGTTCCTCACCGGGACGGCCTACGCCGAGCTTGTCGGCAAGTACCCCCGGGCGGCCGGAGCAGCGCTCTACGCCAACGAGGCGTTCCGTCGCCCGTTTCTCACCTTCATGGTCGGCTTCACCGTGCTGGCCGCCGGGATCACCTCCACCGCCACGGCCGCGCGGGCCATCGGGGGCAAATACCTCGCGGAGTTCGTGGCGGCCCCGACGGTCGTCGTCGCGGTCGTGTTCATCCTGCTGACCGCGGTTCTCAACGCCCGTGGGATCGGGGAGTCGGCCCGGGTGAACCTTGTGCTCACCGTGATCGAGCTGACCGGGCTGTTGCTGATCGTCGGGATCGGCGTGCACGCGCTGGCTACCGGAGCGGGCGAACCGGGACGGGCCTTCGAGCTGCGTGCCGAGGGGCCTGCGCCGCTCGCCCTGCTCGCCGGCACGACGCTCGCGTTCTACGCGATGCTCGGCTTCGAGAACTCGGTGAACCTCGTCGAGGAGGCCCGCCGGCCGCGCCGGGACCTGCCCCGGGCGCTGTTCGGCGGCATGTTCATCGCCGGCACGGTCTACCTGTTCGTCGCGTTCACCTGCGCGATGCTGGTGGATCCCGACATTCTCACCGGCTCCGGTGCCCCGCTGCTGGAAGTGGTGAAGGCCTCCGACGTGCCGGTGCCGTCGAAGCTGTTCGCCGCGGTCGCGCTGGTCGCGGTCGCCAACACCGCCCTGATGAACATGGTGATGGCCTCCCGTCTCGTCTACGGCATGGCTGCCCAGGGCACGATCCCGACCGTCTTCGCGCGGGTGCTGCCCGGCCGACGCACCCCGCCGATAGCGATCGGCTTCGTGACGGCCCTGACGGTGGCGCTGGCCAGCACCGGCCAGCTGGCCGGCCTTGCCGACACCACCGTCCTGCTCCTGCTGCTGGTCTTCTTCGTCGTCAACACCAGCGCGCTGGTGCTGCGCCGCGAGCCCGTCCCGCCGGGCGCCTACCGTGCCCCCACCTGGGCCCCGGCACTCGGCGCGCTGTCCTGCGCGGCGCTGGCCACCCCGCTGGTCCACCGCGAGGGCACCGTCTACCTGCGCGCCCTCGGCCTGCTCGCGCTCGCCGCCGTCCTCATCCTCGCCCAGAAAGTTGTCAGCGGCCGGTTCCGCGCGTGTGAGTTATCCGGTGCCGCCAGACCGCCCCGTCACAGCAGCCGCTTCCAGCGCAGGCCGGTCGCGATGGCCTCTACGTCGGTCGATCACACTGGGTCAGCCAGCCACGCCTTCACGCTCGACGGCCAATATGGTCCTGGAGATCCCCCCACACGACACCGCCTCCGACCAGGAGATCAACATCGCTTCCATCCGGCACGAAGTCGTTGTCGCCCTGCCTCCAGAAGAGGTGTGGGACGTCCTGCGCGACGTGGGAGCGGTGCATCG
This sequence comes from Parafrankia sp. Ea1.12, assembly GCF_900465275.1. Lineage (NCBI taxonomy): Bacteria > Bacillati > Actinomycetota > Actinomycetes > Frankiales > Frankiaceae > Parafrankia > Parafrankia sp. Ea1.12. The sequence continues at coordinate 19,806 of NZ_UBIZ01000470.1, forward strand.
GCGGCTGCTACCGGGACGGGTGCTGGATGTCAGCCTCGACGGGGACGTCAGGACGCTGACCATGCCGGACGGGCACCTGGTGCGAGAGCTCATCGTCGCCGTCGATGACGAGGTACGCCGACTCGTCTACGCGGTCGTCGAGGGAGCCAGACCGCCCCTACGCCACCACCATGCCTCCTTCCAGGTCCTACCCGACGCCTCCTTCCAGGTCCTACCCGACGGCGACAGGCACAGCCGACTTCTCTGGATCACGGACCTCCTCCCCGACAGCCTGGCGGGCCTGATCGAGGCCCGCACCGCACACGGCATCAAGGAGATGAAGGAGGTACTCGAACTGTCCGCCGGCACGTGATCACGACCGTCTCCCCGTTCTGCGCGGGTGACCTTCGAGGGGCCTCGTCCACTGACTGTGGCGGGAGGCGGCCTGGAGTTCGCTGTGCTCGACGACGGCGGCCGGAGCAAGGTCGGCTACATGTTCCCAGGAGCCTGACCGGGAGTCGCGGGAGACACCGCCCCGGCGGCGACCGAGAGGGCCTTGGCCGTCGCCGGGTCGACCGGCAGGAACGCCTCCAACTTCAGCTCGGCGAGGGTCACATCGACGGCGGTGGCGAAGGTCGTCACGGTCGTCATCAGGCGCAGCTCACCGCGCGATGACCCCAGGTGAAGCGGGACGGCGAAACCGAGCTGCCCGTCGGACGGCGCCAGCTCGGGGACGTACCTCGTAAGTTCGGCGCGCAGCTCCGCCACGTGGCCGAGGCGCGCCAGGATGTGGCGCGCCCATTCGGCGAAGTTGCGGATGCGGGGCGCCAGGCCCTCGGGATGCAGCGCGAGGCGGTAGATGTTCTTGCCCGGACCGACCAGCTCAGGCGCCGCGCCCTCGGTGATCAGATCGAACGCGTCGTTCGCGGCGACCATGTCGCCGTTACGGTCCACGACCAGCGCCGGGTACGGCAGGTGCCCGCGGACGATGTGGTCGATCGCGGTGCGCACAGGGGCCAACGCCGGGTCGTCGAGCCGGCTCTGCGGGTAGACGGGCGCGTACCCGGCAGCCAACAGCAGCTCATTGCGCTCCCGCAGCGGCAGTTCGAGTGACTCGGCCAGGCGTACGACCATGTTCCGGCCGGGGACGGACCTGCCGGACTCGATGAAGCTGAGGTGCCGCTGGGTGGTGCCCGCCCGCAGCGCCAGGTCGAGCTGGCTGAGATGCCGGCGGGTACGGCGTTCGCGTAGCGCGCGAGGGAAGTCCACGGACCTGTTCTACCGGCAGTGGCATCCCGCGCCATTCCTCATCGGGAATTGTCGCTGTCCGCCCCGGTCACAAGCATCACTGCCATGGACATCGGTGTACTGCTTCCGACCGGAGCCGCCCAGTGGGGCGCGGACGGGGACCCTCGAGAGCTGGTCGCGTTCGGGCGCAGGGCCGAACGCCTGGGTTTCTCCTCGCTCTTCGTCAATGACTCGCTGATCAGCCCGCGTATCGAGGCGCTGACGATGTTGGCCGCGCTCGCCCCGGCGACCGAGACCGTGACCCTGGGAACGGGCGCGCTGCTGCCGTTCCTGCGAAGGCCGATCCAGGCCGCGCAGTCTTTGGCGTCGATCGACCTGCTGTCCGGCGGCCGGCTCACGGTGACGGTGGGCGCGGGCTTCCCCGGCCGTTTCGGACGGCCCTTTTACACCCTTTCCGAGGTCCCGTGGGAACGGCGCTTCGCCCGGCTGGACGAGACGGTCGCGTTGTGGCGGGCGCTGTGGAACGGTGCCGGCTCCTTCCACGGCGAGATCCTCAGGTTCACCGGCATCCCGCCCGCGACCAGGCCGTTCCAGGCAGGCGGCCCGCCGATCTGGCTCGGCGGCGCGACCCCGGCCGCGCTGGCCCGCACCGGCCGGACGTACGACGGGTGGCTGCCCTATCCGCCCGACCCCGCCGACTACGCGTCCGGGCTGCGGAACATCCGCACGGCGGCGGCCGACGCCGGCCGTGCCGCCGAGGACATCACACCCGCGCTGTTCGTCTCGATACGAATCGATGACGACGTCGAGCGCGGCCGGCGGGCGCTGGACGACTACGCGCGGGCCGCCTACGGGATGCCGCTGGAGGAGCTGGAAAAGATCCAGGCGGTGGTCACCGGCTCCGCCGACCAGGTCCTCGAGGGCTTGGACCGGTACGTCGCCGGCGGCGCACGCCACATCGTCACCCGCCTTGGTGCTCTGGACCTGCGCTCCCAGTTCGACCAGCTGGAGCGGATCGGCGCCCTGATCCCCGCCCTCCGGGCATCAGCGGATCACGCGTCCGCACCGGGAGGGTCCTGACCGTCCGTGAGGCCTCACACTCGATCGCTGTCACGAAGGTGTACTTGACGCCACGCAGCCAGATCGGGTCCGCGCGGCGCTCGTCGCCGGCGTCTGCCTCGCGGCGCAGCACGGAAAGGTCGTCGGTGACGGCGCGGAGGTTCGGTGGCTGCGGCCCGCCGAAGTAGGCAGCGATGTCGATGTCCGAGTCCGCCCGCGTCGCGATCCGCACCGGGCGCGCGGGGCGGCCACACGCCGCCGCCCACAACCCTCCGGCGGCGGCATCGCCCCGGAATCCTCGAGCGACGCGTGCTATCAGCCGACGCGAACCTCGATACCTGCAGTTAGATCAACGAATGCAGACGCAGCTACATATTCGTCCTTCCAGCTTCCTCGCGGTCTTGCTGGTGGCAGCCGTGTCGGCGGCGTGCTCCTCGGACGGCACGGACGACGGAGCGCAGGCGCGCTCGCCTTCTCCGACGCGCTCCCCTGCTTCGATCGGCCCGTCCACGCCGTCACCCACCTCGGCATCACCGACAATGCCGGTCGCGAAGGACGGGACGGATCTGAACGCGTGTACCGACGGTGAATGCGAGGTCCAGGTCACGGCCCCGACAGACATCGCACTCCCGGCAACGTCCGGCGCCACCGAGATCCATGTGACCCTCATCGAGAAGGACACGGTGCACATGGTCATCGCGCTCGATGGCGGAAATTTCCGCTCCGATGGCGGCTGCACATCGACCCTGAGCGTGAGCACGACGGCGTCTTCCCAGCTGACCTGCCACAACGGCGAGAGGAACACGTCGAATGGAGTAACCGTCGAGGTCGGCGGGATCGCCAGTCCGACGGCGGTGATCCGCGTTCGGACCACCTCATGGCCGTCATGATCGGATGCCGCGACCGACAGCGCAGCGCGTCACGCCCGGCCGCCGCAGGCGGGCCGGCGGGCGAGGGCGGCCGGAAACGGGTGTCCTGACCATCGCCGGGTCCCTGCCGGGCCGGGCGGGCAGCCGGTCCGTGCCGATCAAACCGGCATCAGGCTGGCCGCCGTCGTCGCGCCGAGTTCCCAGCAGGCCTCGCGGGCTGCGGCGTCCAGGTCGCCGACGACGCTGACCGGGTCGCGCAGCCGCTTCCAGCGGAGGCCGGTCGCGATCGACTCCACCGCCCGGACAGCACCAGTCGTGTCGTTGTTGCCGTGCACGTACAGGGCGTAGGAACGACCCACCGTAGCGTCCAGACACGGATAGTAGATCTGGTCGAAGAAGTGCTTGAGCGCGCCCGACATGTAGCCGATGTTGGCAGGCGTGCCGAGCAGGTAGCCGTCGGCGGCGAGGACGTCGACCGCTGTCGCGGCCAGCGCCGGACGGACGACGACGTCGACACCCTCGATCGCGTCATCCCGGGCGCCGACGAGCACCGCCTCCAACATCGCCTGCATCGTCGGTGACGGGGTGTGGTGGACGACCAGGAGCATCGGCATCGCGGCCATGTTATGGCCCCGGTGGGGCGGCAGCGGCGGCCGGCCGCGCGCACCTCGGCGAGGGCGGCGGGGTCCAGGACGCGCTCGCCGATCTGGAGGAGTCCCTGAAGGACGGGCGGGGGCGTGGTGGCGGATCCGCGCCTGAGCCAAGCCGTCGGTCAGCCGCGTCAACCGGTCCGCCGACGACCCTCACGCATCAGGTCGCCTCCGGCCCCACCGACGCGGCGGGATCGCCGGCGAGGTGGCGGACCAGCCGCTGCATCAGCTCGCTGTAGCGGGCCTGGAAGCCGGGATCGTCGGGGTCGAGACCGGTGATGCGCCGGACCACCTGGGGAAGAGCGATCGGGACCACGCCGGCCCCCATGAGCGCGAGCTGGAGCAGGCCCGGGTCGAGGTCGGCCGCGATCTCGCCTTCGGCCTGGCGCCGCTCCAGGTCGCTGAGGTCCTCGCGCTCGTCGGGCTGGTCCGGCGGTCGCTGCCCGGCGTCGGCGTGCTCACCCAGGCCCGCCCACAGCAGCAGGCGGGTCATGCGGGGGTCGGCGAAGCTCGCCTCCTGGTAGGCGGCCACGAGGTCGGCGAGGCCGGATCGCGGCTCGGTGAGCGTGGCCTCCTGCTCGAGCCACCGCTGCTGGAGCGCGCGGTAGAGACCCTCCTTGCCACCGAAGTAGTAGGTGATCAGCTGCGGGTTCAGGTCGGCGCGGGCGGCGATCGCGTTCACCCGGGCGCCGGCCCACCCGCGCGCCGAGAACTCGTCCAGGGCGGCGGCCAGCAGGCGCTCCCGCGAACGGTCGGCGTCGCGCTGGCGCTCTTCGCGGGCCGGCGCCCGTCGGCGACCTCCGGCAGGCGGACGCTTCGCTGGTGGACGTCCACCCTCTCCGGCCGGTGACTGCGCCCCGCTCATGGTCGTACCCTAGCCGAGGACAATAATCACTCGAATGATTGACAGTGCCATCTTTTTGGATGACCATGTCGCCGTGGACGACATGGTCATCACTCGGGGGTTGCGCAGGTCCTTCCCCGCCCACGGCCGGACCGTCGACGCGGTACGCGGGGTCGACCTGCGCGTGCCGGCGGGCGAGGTGTTCGCGTTCCTCGGTCCGAACGGTGCCGGCAAGACGACGACGCTGAGGATGCTCCTGCCCATCGGTGGCGGGCAGGCGCTCGTCGCCGGCATCGACGTCGCGCAGGATCCCGCGGGGGTACGGCGCCGGATCGGGTACGTCGGTCAGGTCGGTGGGGCCGATCTGCCGGCCACCGGCCGCGAGAACCTCCTGTTGCAGGGCCAGCTGTACGGTGCGCGCCGGCCGGAGGTCGTCAGGCGGGCCGGCGAACTGATCGAGACGTTCGCCCTGGCGGACTTCGTCGATCGGCGGGTGGGCACCTACTCGGGTGGGCAGCGGCGACGGCTCGAGGTCGCGCTCGGGCTCATGCACCGCCCTGAGCTGTTCTTCCTCGACGAACCCACGACCGGCCTCGATCCGCAGAACCGCGCCAACCTCTGGGAGCAGCTTCGCGCCCTGCGCGCCGCCGGCACGACGATCTTCGTCACCACCCACTACCTCGACGAAGCGGACGAGCTCGCTGACCGGATCGCGATCATCGACGGCGGCCGGATCGTCGCCGAAGGCAGCCCCGCGCAGCTGAAGCGGGGCCTCGCCGGCGACACAGTCGTGCTGAGGCTCAGGCCTGGGCCAGTGCCGCTTGATCGGCTCGCGGCCGAACTCAACGACCTGCGCTGCGTCAAAGAGACGCGCATCGACGGCGACACGGTCCGCCTCGCCGTGGTCGACGGCACCCGGACGCTCCCGCTCCTGCTCGACGTCCTGCGCTCGCGCGGGACCGCGCCGGAGACGCTCTCGCTGTCCGAAGCCTCCCTCGACGACGTCTTCCTCGCCAGGACCGGACGCGCCCTGCGCGACGCCGGTGCCGGCGCCGAGCACTCGACCGAATCGAGGTCGGTGGCGTGATGCTTGCCCGCGAGCTGCGACTGCTGTGGTGGCGGAAGATCCTGGAAACCCTGCGCGAACCTGTCTGGGTCCTCATGGGCCTCATGACGCCGCTGCTCTATCTCGCCTTCTTCGCGCCTGTACTGCGGCCACTCGCCAGCGGCCCCGGCTTTGCCGGCGACGGGGTACTCGCCGTCTTCATCCCCGGAATCCTCTGCCTGATGGCCTTCGGCGCCGGCATGGGCGCCGGCTGGATCGTCGTCGCCGAGCTGCAGACCGGCGTGATCGAGCGCCTCCGCGTCACTCCGGTGAGTCGCTTCGCCCTGGTGATGGGCAGCGTCCTGCGTGACACGGTCCGGTTCGTCGTACCGGCACTGATCGTGATCGGCGTCGCCGTGCCGTTCGGCTACCACCCCGACGCCGGTGGGACGGCGCTGATGCTCTGCCTGCTGTGTCTGCTCACGGCCACCGTTTCCGCCTGGTCGGCCGCGCTCGGAGTCACCCTGCGCGACATCGGCAGCCTCGCCGCCGTGGTCACCGGGCTGCAGCTGCCGCTCACCCTGCCGTCCGGCATCCTGCTCCCGCTGTCCCTCGCGCCCGGTTGGCTGCGCGGCCTCGCTCACCTCGACCCGCTCTACTACACGGTCCAGGCCGCGCGCCTGCTGTCCGCCGGGATCGTGTCAGACCGGACGGTCGCCGAGGGTTTCCTCGTGGTCGGCGCTCTCACCTGGCTCACGCTCACCTGGGCGGTCCGCACCTTCCGCACAGCTACGGTCTAGGAACCAGATGTGTCCCCGGCGGCGTACGCGCCAGTACCGACGTGAGGCGGAGCAACACCGCCTGCCGCAGACGTACGCCGCGTTCGCCGCGTTGCGGGACTCGACCCGGCCGGGACGCGACCGGCGCGGAATTTTACCAGTACACCCTCGGATCCATCCAATCGACTACGGGCCTGGACGGCCATTTTGGCGCCGACCCGGTTGAACGCACCGGGATCCCGACGAGATACGGGCACTTTCGCGGCACGTGCGGGTACCATACGTCGCAGCACCGATTCTGATCTTCGCGACGGGGCGGAGTCCGCATGGCCGTCTTCATCAGCTATCACAGCAGCAAAAAGGCCGTCGTACAGCATCTGGCCGCCTACTTCGCCCGCCACACGATCACTACCTGGTACGCCCCCCGCGACGTCCCGCCAGGGTCAGACTGGGATGCCGAGATCTCACGGGCCATCAAAAACTCGACTGCCCTCGTCTTACTGTTCTGTTCGTCCGCCGACTCGAGTATGCACGTGAAGAGGGAAATACTACTCGCAGACAAAGCGCGCATACCGATCTACTGGGTGCGACTCGAGAAGGTCGAACCCGAGAAACTGGGATACTTTCTGAACGCGACCCAGTGGATCGACTGGCTCGACAAGCGCGACACCACACTTGACACGCTTGTTCAGGACCTCAAGAGCCCGGTCTCGCCGGGCAGAGTTCTGGAACCGAACGAGATCGATCGGACGGCCCTGCCCGCGACGGAGGCCCCGGTCGAGGGCTGGCCGGCCGAGTTCATCGCCTTCGAGAATGAAAGGGTCGCGGCCGACGCTGCCGCACACAGCTATTTTCGCATTGCACAGGAATCGCCGGACCGGAGCCTTGTCCTGCCCACCGGAAGAGCCGCCACGCAGCTCTTCCGAGGGATGCTCCGAGTAGCCGGAGACTACGCACCACGCCCTTTCGGTGACGCACGTCTCGTTTCAGACACCGAGACCTTCGGCGTGCACGAGCGCCACTACACGTCACGCACTCGCCACGTGGTCGAGACCTTGATCGAGCCACTGAACGAGAAAGGGCTGGGCCCGAGCGAGAGTCAGCTGAATCTCTTGACGGGTCAGATCACAGACGACGATCCCATCCTCCGGACGCAACGAGTGCTGCGGCTCTGGCCACCCGCAGTGCACGCCGTGTCGGTCTCCCCTGCCGGCGAGGTGCTCGGCTACGAAGTCGGTTCGTACTCCGACCCCGAAGAGATCGTCAGCGACGGCTGTCGAATCGTGGAGCTGAGCGAGCAGGGCAGGAAGTACATCGATCCGAACCAGCCGTCACGTTCCGTGATCACGGTGGGTCTCGGCACGGCCCTCGAGTCCCCGGGACTCATGCTCCTCGGATTCGACCGGAGCAAGGCACGGATCATTCACCAGATGGCCCACTATCCGGAGACGGCCGGGATTCCCGCGACGCTGCTGCGCCGACACGACCATGCCGTGATCGTGGGGACGCGAGCGGTGGCCGAGGCCGCGGACATCAAGAAGGCGCGCGTGCCCGCGTCCGCCGAGGAGGGTTGCGAGTGGATTCTTCACAGGTTCAGCCAGCGAGGTCGCCTGTCATCGCCATGGTCGGCATGGTGACGATCGACTATCTGTACGTGCTGGAGAGCCACCCGGTCGAGGGCAGCACCAATGCGGCAAAGGCCCACCGTGTCGTCGCTGGCGGGCCAGCGGGACGGAGTGCGATCGCCGCCGGACGCCTCGGCGGCGATGTCCGCGTTCTGGGGATGTGCGGAAATGATCTGCATGCCGACGTCCTGCGAGCCGAGTTCGGCCGTGAACCGCTGAGCCTGACCCTTTTCCCCGAAGACCAGCCGAGCCAGCACTCCTGCGTGATGGTCGCCGACGACAGCGGCAGCCGCACCATCATCTGGACGCCTCAGCCACGGGTGAACCACCGGCTTCTCGATGCAGTGGACGATACTCTCCGCGGTGCGGCGGCGGCCCTGCTGGACTGTACCGATCCGGTGCTCAGCCGAGCCGCGATCGATTCCTGCCGCAAGTTCGAAATACCCGTGATCATCGATACAGGATCGTACCGGGAGTCAAGCGAAGAGTTTCTTTCTGGAGTAGATTACATCATCGCCCCGGAGAAGTTCTTCAGCGCAAGGCACCCCAAGGAGAGCCTCGAGGACGGCATGCGCAAGGTCTACTCCGATTTTCAGCCGGCGGTGCTTGCCGCAACGCGTGGTGAACTGGGCGGAATTTACCTGGACGCCTCCGGCGCACACTCGTACGACTCCCATCCGGTAACGGTGGTCGACAGCTGTGGCGCAGGCGACACCTTCCACGGCGCCTTCGCCTGGGCAATTGCGACCGGAGCGTCGACGGAAGAAGCCTTCCGTATCGCGTCCTGGACCGCGGCGCGGAAATGTTCGGCGCTCGGGAACGACGGCCTCCCCGACGCCGCGACTTTTTCTGCCTCACGGGAAATATAGACACCGCACCATTACTTCGCCGGCACGCCCTCGCGCCTCGGCATGCCGAGGCGGACGGCGGCGGGCGCCGATGGAAGTGATCCCACCTGGGTGGATGCCGTTGTCTTCGTCAGCGCGTCGTGTTCGGTGCTCGGTGGTCCGGCGGGGGTGGGGCCGGTCGCGCCGATCCGGGCATGCGCCGAGGTCAGCGGGTTGGCCCGGGCCGCCTGGTGGCCGTCCTGCGCGGTTCGCTCCAGTTCTGTGACAATTCCGATCCCGTGATCTTGTCTGTCCGGTAGTCATCCTGGTTGGGTGACCATGCCCGCCGTCGTCCCCGTCAGTCTGCTGGCGTCCTTTCTGTTCGCCTCGTCCGCCGCCCTGCAGCAACGCGCCGCCGGGCGGAGCAGTTTCGCGAAGCGCGCCGACAGCGCGCACGCCGTACCCGGAGTGGGGCTGCTGGCCGAGCTCGTCCAGGACAGGCTGTGGGTGCTGGGCTGGACGGCGAACATCAGCGGGTTCTGCGTGCAGGCCGCCGCGCTGCACCTGGGGTCGGTGGCCGAGGTGCAGCCGCTGATGGTCTGCCAGCTGCTGTTCGCGCTCCCGCTCGGCCTGATCGGCACGGGCCGGCGGATGTCCGCCACGGCCTGGTGGGGTGCGGCGGGGATCTGCGCCGGGCTGGCCGCCCTGCTGTCGGCCCGGGGCGACCTGCCGGCGGCGGGCGGGGTCGACCGGCCACGGCTGCTCCTCACCATCGGGGCGATGGTGCTCGTCGCCGGGGTGCTGACCATGGTGTCTCTCGGACGGTCGCCCACCGCCCGGGCCGTGCTGTTCGGGGTGGCCGCGGGCATGGTCTACGCGCTGACCGCCGTCCTCATGAAGGAATCCGCGGACCGGCTCGTGACGGACGGCTTCGTGGCGACGGCGGCCGACTGGTGTGGCTTCGGGCTCGCCGCGGCCACGCTGTCCAGCCTGCTCCTCGGGCAGGCCGCCTACGCCAGCGGACCGCTCGCCCCCGCGCTCACCGCCATGAACATCACCAACCCGATGATCTCCTGCCTGCTGGCGGTGCTGCTCTACGCCGCCCCGGTGCCGAGCACCACCTTCCAGCTACTCGGCGTAACCGTGGGGGCCGCGCTGATCGTCACCGGGGTCGTGCTGCTGGCCCGCACGCCGACGCTGCCCCGCCCCAGCAGCCAGTTGCCCTGACCAGCCGGGCCGGCACCGGGCGAGGGCCGGGCGGGGGCGCGAGCCCGGTCCGGTCAGTGGCGGCCCTGGTTTCCGAACAGCCCGCCGAAGCCGCCGAGCCCACCGGGGCCGCCGCCACCGAACCCGCCCGGGCCCCCGCCGTGGCCGCCGTGGCCGCCGCCGTGCCCGCCGAGCTGGTTGCCGGCGAACCCGCCCTGGCCCAGCCCGAACTGCCCGGCCAGGCCGGAGCCGGCGAGCGCGTTGTAGGGCGGCAGCAGCTCGCAGGGCTGGACGATCACATAGCCCTCGCCGGAGAACTGGAGCTGCCAGCTCTCCCCGGTGTTGCCCCGCGGCTTCCAGGCCGCGCTGGAGGTGACCGCGGCCTGCATCGAGACCTGCAGGCTCGACGACCAGCCGACGACGGCGTCGGCGTCCGCGAAGTAGTAGTTCTGGGTGGTCACACGCATCACCAGCGGGGCGCCCGAGGTGCACACGACGGCCTGGCCGTTGCCGCGCAGCTCGATCTGGTAACCGCCGACGCCGGCGATGCCCACCTGGCTGTCGACACGGACGAGATCCCAGTTCAGGCCGGCGTCGAACGCGAGCACGTTCTTGCCGTCCACGGTCAGGCCGTCACCCGCCAGGTCGAGGATGTGGATGTCCTGGGCCTGGTTGGCGAGGTAGACCGTGCCGGAGCCGGCGACGTTCATCAGGTTCAGGCCCTCGCCGCCGCTGAAGAAGCTGCGGAACCGGGAGCCCCAGCCCTCCCAGCGGGCGTCGAAGGTCGCGGCGCCCTGGTAGGCGACCATGGCGCCGCGCCGGGCGTAGAACTCGCGCATCCCCTGGGCGCCGAGGGTCGCCTTGAGCATCTTGCCGTTCTGCAGGGCGAACCGCTCGCCGCTGGTGACCTCGGGGTTGCCGAGCAGGCTGCTGCGGATCCCTCCCGCCGGCCCACCGGGGCCTCCTGGCGGCATCCCCCCGGGGGGCATCCCACCCGGAGGCATCCCTCCGGGCATGCCGGGACCGGGTCCGGGCGGAAACCCGCCAGGGGGCATCCCGCCGGGCTGGCCGCCGTACATCCCGCCGTGCGTCATGATCAGATCCTCTCACCCACGCCGGCGGATCAGCCGCGTGCCGAGAACGAGGGCCGCTCGTCCTCGCTCGGCTGCACCACGACGAAGCCCTGGCCGGAGAAGCCGAGCTGGAACGCCTCACCCGAACCGCGCCCGATCAGCCCGCCGAGCCGGGCGGTGCGCCTCGGCTCGACCCGCAGGCCGTCGGTATAGGCGACGAGGGCGTCGGTGTCGACGAACGTCGGCGCCTCCCGGGTGTCCAGCATGATCGGGTTGCCCTTGGCCGTCAGCGCCACCCAGCCGTGGCCGCGGACCACGACGTTGAACATGCCCATGCCGGAGAGCATGTTCACGCCCTTGACCCGCTCGATCCCCCACTGCAGGTTCGCGTCGAAGGCCAGGACGTTCTTGCCGTTGATGGACAGGCCCTCGCCGGCGAGCTGGGCGACGATGACCTCCTTGCCGTAGTCGGCCAGGTAGAGCAGCCCCTGACCGGTCGCGGTCATCAGCGGGACGCCCTCGCCCGTGGCCCAGGAGGACGCGATCCGCCCGAGCTGCGGCGGCTGCGGGTTGAAGTCGATCAGGCCCTCGTAGGCGATCATCGAGCCGACCCGGGCGAACAGGTCCTGGCCCGGCTGCATGACCACCTTGGCGATCTTGGACCCGTGCCTGCTCATCCGGTCCATGATCGGAGTCGGGCCGTAGTTGTTCATCAGGCTGCCCTGCACGGCCTGCTCCCCTCTTCCCGCGCACCCGCGGGAACGCCCGGGATCGCCCCGGCGCGCATCTCAGCCATCCCGGCGCGCAGCTGCGACCTCATGGGGTCAGACCTCATACGGCTGGACGACGACGAAGTGGCCGGCGAACCCCATGAACTGCAACGCGAACGACTCGCCGCTGGCTCCCGCGTAGATCTGGCGGGAGATGCGGACCTGGGTGGACACGCTCACCCGCATGCCGGACGTCCACGCCACCAGTGCGTTCATGTCGGCGAACGTGGGACCGGCGACGTTGAGGGTCATCGGCGTGCCCTTGGTCATCACGACGACCGACCCGGGCCCGGAGACCTCGAAGTGGAAGAAGCCGCCGCCGGGGATGCCGGGGCTCTCGATGCGTCGGACCTCCGAGCGCACGGTGGCGTCCATCGCCAGCAGGTTCTTCGAGTTGATGCACAGCGACTGGTTGCCGAGCTCGACGATGTGCAGGTCGGCGGCGTCCTGGGCAAGGAAGACCTCGCCGTCGCCCTTGCACGTCATGAGCTTGAGGCCCTGGCCGGTGAGCTTCTCCTCGATCAGCCCGCGGATCCCGCCGCTCTTGTAGTCGAACTCGATGTTGCCCTGGTAGGCGACCATCGAACCGCGCAGCGCCAGCGCCTCCGGGCCCAGGGTGACCTTGACCAGCTTGCTGTTCTGCTGGGTCCAGCGCCCCGCGGTCGGCACCTCGCGGTACGGGTTGAGGCTGTTCATGGCACCGGGCTGGACGGGGCGAGCCTGCGACGGCAGGACCTCCGTGGGCCCGAACCCGCCCGGCATCGGCTGACCGGGTGGCTGCTGGCCGGGCATCGGGTGGCCCGGCGCCGGTTGGCCGGGCGCGCCGAACCCCTGGGCGCCGGGCATCGCCGGCGGGGGCGGCGGCTGGCCGTAGCCCTGCTGCACGCCGCCAGCCTGGCCGTACGCCGGCTGCGGCTGGCCGTACGCCGGCTGCGGCTGGCCGTACGCCGGCTGCGGCTGGCCGTAGCCCTGGCCGGGATGAGCCGGCGCCGGCGGGGGCGGTCCCCCGGGCGGGGCACCGAAGCCCGGGGGAC
>NZ_UBIZ01000092.1:0-54028 GCF_900465275.1 Parafrankia sp. Ea1.12
CGTCGTTGGTGATCGTGGGGACGCCCCACTTCTTCTCCAGCACGACGTTGCGACCCTTGGGGCCGAGCGTGACCTTGACCGCGTCGGCCAGCTGGTTCATGCCGCGCTCCAGGCCGCGCCGTGCCTCCTCGTCGAAGGCAATGATCTTCGGCATGGTGTCTGGGTCCTCCCAGGGGGATGGCAGTTCGATGGCCTGGCCACAACGACGCCCGCGACGGACGGCTCCGACCCGGCCCCCGTGCGAACGGAAGGATGACCAGGAAGCCTCGTCGTTTCAGCCCTTGGCACTCCCATGGGGAGAGTGCCAAGTCCTGTTTAGCACTCGGCATGGGTGAGTGCAAGCTCGCCCCCCGTGTCCCATCGGCGTGGCGGCAGGCCGCCGAGGCCTCCCCGCCTGCGGCGACATCCACGGGAAATCGGTGTGGCCCCAGGCGGAATCGGTGTCGAACAACGCCATCCTGACCAGCCGCGCACAACTCCCCGCCCGGCTACGCGCACACGACGCCGACCGACCACCACCGGGCTCGGTTCGGCCCGCGACCGGCCCACCACCGGTTCGGGCTGGTCCACCGCTGGGTTCGGCCGGGCCATCGCCCGGTGCGCCCGGGCCCCACCGGCCCGTTCCGCGGGAGGCCCCGCCACCGCTGCGCGAGAGCCCCGGGCGCTGCCGCTCCGTGGGCCCGGGTGTCACCGTTCTGCGGGCGCCCGGGAGCCGCGGTTTCGCGCGGGTCCGGGCGCCGACGCTTCGTCGGGGAGAGCGGGAGGCTAGTCGTCGCCGAGGCCGGCGGCCTCGAACGCGGAGAGCGAGGGCGGGATCGTGGCGGTGGGGCCACCTGTGGAGACCAGGGGGTCGAGGGTCTTCAGCCCGTCGCCGGTGTTGTAGATCACCGTCTCGACGTCCGGGTCGAGGAGGCCCTCGTTCAGCAGGCGGCGCAGGCAGGCGACGGTGACGCCGCCGGCGGTCTCCCCGAAGATCCCCTCGGTGCGGGCCAGGAGGCGGATGCCGTCCACGATCTCGTCGTCGGTGACGTCGGTGATGGCGCCGCCGGTGCGGCGGGCGACGTCGAGGGCGTAGGGGCCGTCCGCCGGGTTGCCGATCGACAGCGACTTGGCGATCGTCGACGGCTTCACCGGGGCGACCGTGTCGGCGCCGCGGGCGTAGGCGGCGGCGACGGGGTTGCAGCCGGCGGCCTGGGCGCCGAAGACCTTGTACGGGGTGGGCTCGACGAGCCCGAGGCGGCCGAGCTCGCCGAACGCCTTGTCGACCTTGGTCAGCAGGGAGCCGGAGGCGATCGGCACCACGACCTGGCCGGGGATGCGCCAGCCGAGCTGCTCGGCGACCTCGTAGCCGAGGGTCTTCGAGCCCTCCGCGTAGAACGGCCGGACGTTGACGTTGACGAACGCCCACTCGTACTCGCCGGCCAGCTCGCTGCACAGCCGGTTGACGTCGTCGTAGTTGCCCTTGATCGCGACGAGGGTGCCGCCGTACACGGCCGTCGACACGGTCTTGCCGGCTTCCAGGTCGTGCGGGACGAGCACGACCGAGCGCAGGCCGGCGGACGCGGCGTGGGCGGCGACGGACTGGGCGAGGTTCCCGGTGGACGCGCAGGCGACGGTGTGGAAGCCGAGCTCGCGGGCGGCGGTGAGGGCCACCGAGACGACCCGGTCCTTGAACGAGTGGGTCGGGTTCGCGCTGTCGTCCTTGACCCACAGGGTGCGCATGCCGAGCTCGGCGGCGAGGCGCTGGGCGGGTCGCAGCGGGGTCCAGCCGGCGTCGAGGGAGACGCGCCGTTCGGCGACGTGCCCGGCGGGCAGCAGGCCGACGTACCGCCACAGGTTGGACGGCCCGGCCTCGATCGACGCCCGGGTGACCTTGCGCAGCCGGTCCTCGTCGTAGGCGATCTCGAGCGGCGCGAAACACTCGACACAGACGTGGGTGGCCGACAGCGGGTAGGTGGCACCGCAGTGACGACAGGACAGCGAGACGGCGGGGTTGGCGGCGTCCGGGCTCGGGAGAGTGGCGCGCTCGGGCGCGAGAGTCATGCGGAACTCCTCATCTTTCCCGGGAGCCGGCTGCGTCCCGGGTCGGAATTAGCACCTGCCGCGCATGGATGCGACGGTGGTTGCCGGGGCTTCGCTGGGCCGTTCCCTCTGCCCCTCTGGATGAGCCAGATGAAGTTGTCTGTCCGTACTGTAGACCGCGTGCGGACAGGCGTGCACCGGAGTTCCGGCGGTTTGCCGTGTGCCACAGGTGCTTCGATGACACGTCCTGAGGTGGGCCGCGGTCGGGTCGAGGGGCCGTGTGCCCGCGTCACCTGGGCCGCTTGCCGCCGGCCGCGATCTCGCCGGACCGACACCAGGGAGCCCGAAGCGTGAGCGTTCGTGTGGTCTACACCGATCTCGACGGAACGATGGTCGGCCCGCGGGGCTGCTTCTTCCGGGCCGAGGGCGGCGACACCACCCTTGACCCCGCCCGCGCACTCGTCGACCTGCACGACGCGGACATCGCGCTGGTGCTGGTCTCCGGGCGGACGAGGCCGCAGCTCGTGGAGGCCGCCGGGATCTTCGGCGCCGACGGGTTCATCGGCGAGCTGGGCGCGATCATCGGATGGAACACCGGGCTCGACACCGAGATCCTGCGCGGCGCGATGCCCGACTCGTTCGAGCGGGTGCCGGAGAGCCTGCTCGACGAGCTGATCAAGCTGCACCCCGGCCGCCTGGAGCTGCACACCCCCTGGCACACCGGCCGCGAGGTGGACGTCATGCTGCGTGGCCGGATCGACGTCGCCGAGGTGGACGGCTGGCTGGCCGAGTCCGGTTTCGGCTGGCTGAGCATGCGCGACAACGGGCTCATCTCACCGGCGCACATGCCCGATCTAGGCGTGCACCCGCACGTCTACCACCTGGTGCCGGACGGCGTCAGCAAGGGCGACGCCGTCGCGCACGACCTCAAGCGGCGCGGGGTGGACCCGGCCGAGGCGATCGCCATCGGCGACTCCGCCAGTGATCTCGCGATGGCCCGTTCGGTGGGGCGGATGCACCTGGTGGCCAACGCGGTGCGCCACCCGGACATCGCCGCGCTGCTCCCGGCCTACGACAACGTGGTGGTCGAGGACGGCCCGCTCGGTGCAGGTTGGGCCACCGCGGTGCGCGCCGCGCTCGGCGCCGGCTGACCGCGGGCCCCGTCGCGGCGGCCCTGCCGGGCGGCATTCCGGCGGCGCGCACCCGCGGTGCTTGCGGGTGGCGCCCCGACAGGGCACTCGATGGCCTACGCTCCGCTGTGTGCGTCACATGCCGGGCATCGGGGAGTTCACGGCGCCCGGGAGCGAGTACCCGGCCCAGGCCGATCTGCTGATCGCGTCGAACCGGGGGCCGGTGTCGTTCGTCGTCGGCGACGACGGCCTGCTGCATCCCCGGCGCGGCGGCGGCGGTCTGGTCAGCGGCCTGGCCCAGGTCGTCCAGGACACGCCCGAGGACGGCCGGGAGATCGTCTGGGTCTGCGCGGCCCTCAGTGACGCCGACCGGCGGGCCGCCCGCTCCGCTCCGGGCGGCCGCATCGACCGCAGCGGCTACGACACCGGCGGCGCCTCGGTGCGGATGCTGGACCTCGACCGCGTGCTGTTCGACCGCGCCTACAACGCGGTCGCCAACCGGACGCTCTGGTTCGTCCTGCACCTGTTGCATGCGCCGGCGACGGAGCCGAGCTTCGGCGCGTCCTTCCGCAAGGACTGGGCCGCCTACGAGGCGTACAACGCGGCGTTCGCGGACGCGCTGGCCGAGCTGGCGGCGCCGGGGGCGTGCGTGCTCGTCCAGGACTACCACCTGACGCTGGTCCCCGCCCGGCTGCGCCAGATGCGGCCGGACCTGCGGATAGCCCATTTCAGCCATACGCCGTGGTCCCCGCCGGAGTACTTCCGGATGCTGCCCGACGACGTGTCCGCGGCGATCCTGCACGGCATGCTCGGGGCGGACCGGCTCGGCTTCCTCGCCCCGGCGTGGGCGGCGGCCTTCCGCGACTGCTGCGCCGAGATCCTCGGCGCCGAGGTGGTGGGCGACACCGTCACCGCCGGCGGGCGCACCGTGCGCACCAGCCTGTACCCCCTTGGAGTGGACGCCGCCGAGCTGCGGGACCGCGCCGCCCGCCCCGACGTCCGTGCCCGCGCGGCCGAGCTGCGCGAGCTGGCGGGGGGCTGCCGCCTGGTGGTCCGGGTCGACCGCACCGAGCTGTCCAAGAACATCGTCCGCGGCCTGGACGCCTACCGCGAGCTGCTCCGCTCGCACCCGGAGTGGCACGGTCGGGTCATGCACCTGGTGTGCGCCTACCCGTCCCGCCACGACCTGCCCGAGTACCGCGAGTACACGGCGGCCGTCCAGCGCCTCGCCGCCGAGATCGAGGACGAGTTCGGGACGGACACCTGGCTGCCGGTGCACCTGGAGATCAACGACGACTTCCCGCGCTCGCTGGCCGCCATGACGCTCGCGGACGTCCTCGTGGTGAACCCGATCCGGGACGGGATGAACCTCGTCGCCAAGGAGGGGATGGTGGTCTCGGCCGACGGCGGGGTCCTCGTCCTCTCCCGGGAGGCGGGGGCGTGCTCGCAGATGGGCGCCGACGCGGTCGTGGTGAACCCGTTCGACGTGACGGCCACCGCGGAGGCGATGCACACCGCGCTGGTCATGCCGGCGGCTGAGCGGCGCGAGCGGGCCCGGCGGCTGGCCGCCGTCGCCGGTGAGCTGCCGCCGCGGGCCTGGTTCCGGGCGCAGCTGGACGAGATCCGCGGCCACGCGCCGGCGGAACCGGACCGCGCCGGCTGATCCGGTTCCCCGGGCCGGGCCGGCCCCCGAGCCCGGTTCCCGGGTCAGGCCCCGAGCGGCCGTCCCGGGTCATGCCTCGAGTCGACGTCGCGGGTCAGGCGCCGAGGCGGTCGGCGAGTACCTCCAGCAGGGTGACCATGCCGGTCGGGCCGCTGACGACCAGATCCGCCCGCTCGCGCAGCACGTCGGGCACCTCCGGGCTGTCGCTGCACACGGTGATCGCGCCCAGGCCGCCGGCCCGCAGCTCGTCGACCGCCTCGAAGGCGGGGAGATCCCCGTAGTCGTCGCCGGCGACGAGGACGGACCGGGCCGCCCGCTCGGCGACGAGCCCGCGCAGGGCACGGCCCTTGTCGTGACCGGGCGGGCGCAGCTCCAGGACCCGCTTGCCCGGCGCCGCCTCGAGCCCGTGCTCCTCGGCGAGCCTGGTCAGCGCCGGGGTGAGCGCCGCCAGCGCGGCGTCGGGGTCGGCGGTCCGCCGCACGTGGACGACCAGCGCGTGCCGCTTGTCCTCGACCGACGTCCCGGCCGGGGCGTCGTGCAGTGCGTCTGGCAGGGCCGAGCGCAGCGCCTCCACCCCGGGCAGTGGTTCCGGGGCGGTGGTCTGCCGGGTCTCGGCGTCCCACCGCTGCAGCCCGTACTGGCCGAGGACGAGCAGGTGCCCGAGATCGGTGAACCGCTCCACCCCGGTGAGCTCGAGGACGGCGTCCACCGGCCGGCCGGTGATGATCGCGACGGTGCCGACGCGGCGGGAGATCCGCCCCAGCGCGGCCATCGCGCCGGGCGCGGGCACCGCGTCGGAGGGCCGGGAGACGATCGGGGCGAGGGTGCCGTCGTAGTCGAGGGCGACGAGCGCCTTGTCCGGCGTCGTCAGCAGGGCGGCCAGGCCGGCGCCGCCGGCCAGGGTGCGCGGGGCGGGGGCAGGCTCGGCGGTGGCGTGGGCACCCGCGGGAGCGGGCGGCGAGGGCGCGGAGGAGTCGGTCACGATCCCTTCCCGGTCACGTCGTTTGTGAGGGATGGTGGCTGCTGGTGGGCCGTTGTCAGGGCTGGTCGTCGGTCGGGAAGTCACGGGTGACGACCAGGATCAGGGTGTCGGTCTCGATGATCCTCGTTTCTGCGCGGGGCACCATGCGCTCGACGCCGGGAACCGTCTCGAGCAGGGTGCGCGCGGCGTCGGCGTCCTCGGGATCGTAGAAGACGGTCGAAACCGGCACGTTGTACTGGCCCAGGTAGTTGCCGACCCGTTCGACCCGGAAGCCGGCCGCCTCCACCCGGTTGGCGGCGCTGTCCGCGAGACCCGCGATCCGGGAGTTGTTCAGCACGACGACGGGCGCGAAGACCTTCGGCGCCCCGGTGGCCGGGGCCGCGGGTGGCTGCGCCGGGGCGGATTGCGGCGTCGGCGACGGCCGCGGGCCGGGTGTCGGGCTGGGCGACCGGCTCGGGGTCGCCCGCTCCGACGGCGTCGGGCTGGAGGAGTCCTCGGGGCGGTCTGCGCCCTGCGCCGGCTCGCCCGAGGGGGCGGCGGGCTCGCCGGTCACCGCCGGGGCGGCGCCGTCGTCGGAGTCGCCGGACCCGTTGAACAGGTTCACCAGCAGAATTCCGGCCAGTACGGCCAGCACGGCCACCAGGGCGGCACCTGCCATGCGCAGGCGGTCACCACCCGGGTGTCGGGAGAAGTCGTGGGAGCCTCTGGGCACGGGCTCTCCTCAGGCGTCGTCGGAACCGTCGTCGCCGGGCTCACCGGCGTCGTCCACATGACCGGCGCGGGCGCGCCGGCGTTGCTCGCGCAGCCGCCGCAGTCGGCGGACGAGCATCGGGTCGGCGGCCAGCGCGGCCGGCGAGTCGATCAGAACGTTCAGGATCTGGTAGTAACGGGTTGACGACAGGCCGAACTCCGCCCGGATGGCGGCCTCCTTGGCGCCGGGATAGCGCCACCACTGGCTTTCGAAGGCGAGGACCCGGGCTTCCCGTTCCGTCAGCCCGTTGGCGCCGCGCCCGTTCTCGCCGGAGCCACCCTCGCCGCCGCCGGTCGCGCTCCCGCCTGCCGCCGCCTGGCTGGGCCCGGAGTTTTCCGGCCCTGAACCGGTTGGCCTGGAACCTGCGGGCCCTGGATCCGCGGGTCTGGATCCGGTGGGCCCGTGACCTACGGGTCCGGCGCTGGTGGGCCTGGAGTTCGCAGGCCCGGAACCCGCGGGCCTGGTGCCGGCGGGGCCGGAGCCGCCTGGGCCGGTGTGGCCGCCGGGGCCCGTGTCCGCGGAGCCGCTCCGCCCCGGGCGCGGCGACGAGGCCGGGCCCGGGACACTTCGGCGCCGGGCCTCGGCATGGGCGGCGTCCACGCTGGGACCTCCTTGTGGGCAGCCTCGCTACGGAGGCGCTCAAGCGGGCGTACGCGCACCACGGTCGCGTGGTCGCCGCCCACTATTTCACCCTGTGCGTCCGACATCCCCGTTCGTTCCCGGGACACACCCTGGCGCGTCGGTCACGCTGCCCCCGCACGGACCCGTCCGGTGGCACGGAGCCCGTCCGGTGGCGCCCGGGCCGGGCGGCCCGGGCGCGCCCTGCCCTACCGTTGAACTGTGCAACCGCCTGAGGACGGGCCCGGTGCCGCCCGGGGCGCCGACGACGGCCGCCGGTTCGCCCGGACGCCGGAGGACTTCGCGTGCCTGGTGTGCGGCGCCACCGTGCGCGGCGACGGGTACACGAACCACTGCCCGGCCTGCCTCTGGTCGCGGCATGTCGACGTCAACCCCGGCGACCGCGCGGCGCCGTGCCGCGGGCTGATGCGTCCTGTCGGGGTGGAGATGCGTGCGCGCGAGACCGTCCTGACTCACCGCTGCGAGAGCTGCGGGCACCTGCGGCGCAACCGGACCTCGCCCGCCGACGCCGAGTCCGCGCTGTTCGCGCTGGCCGCCCGGGTCGCGGACGAGGTGAGCCTGCGGGGCCCGGGCGACGCCGGCCTCAGGGGTGGGGCGGCCGTCAGGGGTACAGGCCGCGGGTCCGGTGCGCCTCGGCGACGCGGGCGACCCCGATGATGTGGGCGGCCGTCCGCAGGCTCACCCGCCGTTCGCGGGCCAGCGCCGACACCTCCTGGTAGGACCGCTGCATGAGAGCGCGCAGCCGGTCGTTGACCTGGTCCTCGGTCCAGAAGTACGCCTGGATGTCCTGCACCCACTCGAAGTAGGAGACGGCGACCCCGCCGCCGTTGGCGAGGATGTCGGGGACGATCACCGTCCCCTTGCCCGTCAGGACGTGGTCCGCCTCGGCGGTTACCGGCCCGTTCGCGCCCTCGACGATCAGCGGTGCCCGGACGCGGTCCGCGTTGCCGATGTTGATGACCCCCTCCAAGGCGGCGGGGACGAGCATGTCGACGTTCAGCTCGAGCAGCTCGGTGTTGGTGATCGTGTCGGTGCCCGGGTAGCCGACGACGGTGTCGGCCCCGCGGGCCAGGTGGCGGATCAGCGCGGACGGGTTCAGCCCCGCCCGGTTGTGGATGCCGCCCTTCACGTCCGACACCGCGACCAGCCGGCAGCCGGCGTCGTGCAGGTACTGGGCGGCCAGGGCGCCCACCTTGCCGAACCCCTGGACGGCGACCGTGGTCTCCCGAGGGTCCCGGCCGAGCTCGCGCAGCGCGGCGAACGCGGCGAGCTGGACCCCGCGGCTGGTCGCCCCGGCACGCCCGGCGGACCCCCCGATGGACAGCGGCTTGCCCGTGACGACTCCCGGGGCGGTGTGGCCGGTGTGCGTCGAGTAGGTGTCCATGATCCAGGCCATGGTCTGCTCGTCGGTGCCGACGTCCGGGGCCGGGATGTCCTTGTCCGGCCCGATCAGGGGGACGAGCTCGGCGGCGTACCGGCGGGTCATCCGCTCCCGCTCCTGCCGGGAGAGCAGCCCGGGCTCGACCGCGATGCCGCCCTTCGCGCCGCCGTAGGGGATCCCCATCAGCGCGCACTTCCACGTCATCCACATGGCCAGCGCCTTGACCTCGTCCAGGTCGCAGGCCGGGTGGTAGCGCAGCCCGCCCTTGGCCGGCCCGCGGGCGAGGTTGTGCTGAACGCGGTAGCCGGACAGGACGAGCAGCTGCCCGTCGTCCCGCAGCAGCGGGACGGAGACGGTGATCGACCGCCGCGGCGTGCGCAGCAGGTCGTGCATGCCGTCGTCGAGACCCAGGTGCTGGGCCGCGTCGGCGAGCTGCACGCACGCCGTGTCCCAGGCGGAGCCGGTCCCGAGGATCACAGAACACCTCCGCGGCGCGTCCGGCCACCCGTAACGCGCGGAGCGCGCCGTCGGGCTCCGCGCTCACGGGCGCAAATGCGCACCGTGGAGTGACTCCTGCTGTCGGTAGCAGGTACGTGGGCTCGAGGCACGTAACCGCTCGTGTGACGCTAGGTTGCGCAGCGTACTCGCATGGCTACGACTGTCCCACGTCGGTACCGCGCTCGCCGCCGCGACCGGTACCTTCCGGGGATCGTGAACAGCGCGGGAGTAGCAGGTCCGGCAGGACGGGCGCGCGGCCCGGCACGCTGGTACGCGGCCCTGCGAGGACGGCCGCTGGTCGTCCGGTGGGTCGTCAGCCGGGCCCTGCTGCTCACCCTGGCGCTGGCCGGCCAGGTGTTCGGCGCGCAGCAGAGCGTTCTCGGTGATGTCGATCTCTACCGGGAGTGGGGCCACACGCTCGTCGGTGACGGGACGGTGCCCGGGGACGAGAAATGGCAGTACCCGCCGGGCGCGGCGGTCGTCCTGGCGCTGCCCGCGGTGCCGCGCGAGCTGGCCGGCGTCCCGTATGAGGTGTCCTTCTACCTGCTGATGCTCGTCGTGGACGCGGTGCTCACCCGGGCGCTGGCCCGCCGCTCACCCGCGGCAGCCCGGTACTGGCTGCTGGCCACGCTCGCCCTCGGCCCGGTGATGCTGACCCGGTTCGACCTGGTGCCGGCGGCCGCGGCGCTGGCCGCGGTCCTCGCCCTGGACGGCTCCGCGCCCGGTGGCACCCATGGCTCCGGTGACGCTGAGCCTCCTGATGGCGCTGGTCGGCCGGGGCACTCCCGGCGCCTCCGCCCGTTCAGTTTTTTCGGTGCGCTTGGTTCACTCGGTCGTTTCGGTGGCTGGGTGGCGCTGGGCGTGGCGGTGAAGGTGTGGCCCGGGTTGCTCCTGGTGGCCCTGGGACGACGCGGGCTGACGCGCCCGGGCTCGCCGGTGCTGGGCCGGGTGGCGCGGATCGTGGCGGGTGCGGGTGTGACGGCGGCCGTCCTGGCCGCCGTCCTCGTGCTCGCCGGTTGGTGGCGGGGCGCGCTGGGGTTCCTGAACGCGCAGAGCGCCCGCGGCCTGCAGATCGAGGCGGTTCCGGCCACCCCGTTCGTCGTGGCGCGGATGCTCGGGATCGGCTCCGCCCCGGAGTACTCCTACGGGTCACTCCAGTTCGACGGCGGGCTCGCCAGGGCGGTGGCGACGGCCTGTTCGCTCGCCGAGGTGATCGTGATCGCCGCCGCGGTCCTGTGGTGGTGGGCGCGGCGGTCCCCTGGTCGGGCCGTGGACGCCTCCCCCCGGCCGGGCGGGGACGGTTCGATGGACGCGGAGGGCACATCGTCGGTTGCCGGGCGTGGCCTCGCGCTGGTCCTGCTGATTGTGATCACCTCGCGGGTGCTCAGCCCGCAGTACCTGGTCTGGCTGCTCGTCCTCGCCGCCGCCGCCGTCCGCCCGTCCACCGCCGGCGCCGAGCGTGTGCGGGCCGAGTCATCGGACCACTCCGAGAGCACAGGCGGCCGGCTCGGGTGGTCCGGGTGGCGTGGGTGGCGTGGGCGGAAGGTCGACGCGGCGGGGCTGCTCGCCGTCTGCGCCGTGCTGTCGCAGGTCGTCTACCCGTGGCGCTACAACGACGTCGTGCAGGGGCGGGTCGTCGGCGGGCTGCTGCTGGTCGCGCGCAACGCCGTGCTCGTCACCGCGGCCTGGTACGCGCTTCGGGCCGCGGCGCGGGAATCGTCCGGCGACGGACAGTCGTCCGGCGACGGACCGCCGGCACAGTCGCCGCCGACACCACTGCCGCCGACACCACCACCAGGGCAGCGCCGAGCAGCGGGTCGGCCCGGCCGAGCAGTCGCCAGGTGGCGGCGAGCGGCGACAGCGTCGCGAGGCACAGCCAAACCGACGTGACGGCGAT
Source organism: Parafrankia sp. Ea1.12 (assembly GCF_900465275.1). Classification (NCBI taxonomy): domain Bacteria; kingdom Bacillati; phylum Actinomycetota; class Actinomycetes; order Frankiales; family Frankiaceae; genus Parafrankia; species Parafrankia sp. Ea1.12. The sequence goes on from NZ_UBIZ01000092.1 coordinate 10,964, forward strand.
CAGCCCGACGGCCGCGCGGGTCTGCCGTCCGGGCGGGGATGGGGCGAGTGCGACCAGCGCGGCCAGGAACGGCACGCTCAGAGCGAGATACCACGGGTAGACCACGGGGGAGCCGAGCACCAGGGCCATCCCCCCGAAACCCACGACAACCAGGTCGTCCCGGCGGCCGGGCTCCGGCCCGGTCGGCCTGACGGCGTCGGGCGTGAGCGGCCGGGTGGCCTGTGCCGCCGGTCGCGCCGTCGCTCGCGCCGGCCAGGTCCGCAGCGCGAGCCAGGCTACGGTCAGGCCGACAACGGCCAGCACGAGGGCGCGGGTGGCGCCGAGCACGGCGTCGGAGTCTCCGGGCCACTCGAGGCCGACGATCCGCGGCGCCAGGTCGACGAGGGTCGCGAAGACCGAGGCGGGCGCGATGCCGGTCTCGAGCTTGCCCGAGGTGGCCAACGCGCCTATCCAGGTCGGCCCGAATCCGCCTGCGGCCATCCCGGCCAGCAGCGCCAGGGCCGCCGCCACGGTGTCCGCGGCGAGCGCCGTCCCGATCGTCGCCGCGCGCCGGCCGGGCCGCCCGGTGGCCGCGGCCGGTCCGGAGTGCCAGGCATCGCGGACGTGGACGAAGACCAGCCAGCCGGCGCCGAGGAACGCGGTGGCCTTCACGCTGCCCGCCAGACACGCGAAGGCCACCGCGGTGGCGCCGAGAGCCCAGCTGGGAGCGCGACCGGTCCCGCGGCCACGGTCGATCACCAGCGCCGCGACGAGCAGCGCTGCGGCGAGGGCGTCCAGGTGCGCGCCGCCGACCAGATGAATGATCACAAACGGGTTCGCAGCCAGCAGCGCGAGCACGATCGCCACCGTTCGACCAGAACGGCACCGACCAGAACGGCCACCCTGGTCCGCTCGGCGCGGGCCGCCGGGCAGCCTCAGGGCCAGGGCGACCAGGAGCACGGTCGAGATCAGGGCGACCACCCGCAGCGCGGCGACCGTCCCGGCCGCGCCGGTCCCGAGCAGGTCACCGAGCGCCGCGCACGCGCGTTCGACACCCACCCCCAACCCCCCGTAGGGGGCGTGTGTGTCGCGCCACCGCGGATCGACCGCGGCGATGAACAGACCCCCGCCTGCCTCCCGCGAGAGCAGGCTGTTGATGCCGTGCGTCGCCGGGTCGAGACCGTGCCGGGCGAGCTCGCCCTGGGCGGCGTAGGCGTAGACGTCCCGGCTGAACAGCGGCGGTCCCACCGCGAACGGGACGGCCCACGCGAGCGCGGCGGCGCCGGCCGCCCGCGGCGAGATCGTCCCGCGGCGCGCGCGTGCCAGCAGGAGCAGCCAGCTCAGGCAGAGCCCGATCACGGCCAGCCCGGCTGTGGCGGCAAGCACGCCCCTGGCCGTGTCCGCGGGCTGTCCGGATGGGAGAATTCCCCACCAGGACGACGGGTCGGCCACTTCAGGATCTCGCGGCCCGAGCCGAGCCTCACTGATCATGGCGAGCGCGGCGGCGATCGCGCCGGCCAGGATCAGCCGCCACGCGGGCCGGTCGCCGGCCCCTCGGTCGACGCGGCCGTGCGGCTCGGGATGGGATGGTCCCACGAGCTCGGCGGGGCCGTCCGCCCGAACGGCCGCGCCCCGACGGGCGGCCCGTGGGTCGCCCTGGGTGGTCACGGCGCCGGACGGACCGGCGGCGGAAGGTGGGGAGGTGGCGGGTGGGTCTGCTCGCGACGCCCGAACCACCGGTCGGAACCACCGTGGACGCCCCGGCCGCGTCGGGGATCCCCCGGCCGGGCGGAACCGGGCGTCGCCACGACTCACTCGCACAGACCTCCTGCCTCGCCGTGGGACCCCGTCGCCGTAACAGGCTGGTCGAGGGGGCCGTGACCCTGGGTACGGCGGTGCGGCGGCGCCCCTGGCTGCTGACCGCCGTCCTGTGCCTGATCTGCGTGTGCCTCGATGTGACCGGCCCCGACACCCCTGCCCAGGAGTATCGGGTGTGGCTGTTCGAGCACGGCGGCGCGGTGCTGTGGGACGACGGCTGGTACGGCGGCCATACGATACCGGGCTACAGCGTCCTGTTCCCCCCACTGGGCGCCCTCCTGGGTGTGCAGGCGGTGGGGGCGCTCGCGTGCGTCGCGTCGACCGTCGCCGTCACCAGGCTGTTGCGCGGGCCGGGGGTGCGCCACGGTCAGGACCTGCCGCTGCTGTGGTTCGCGGTGGCCACCGTGGCCAATCTGGTGGTCGGCCGGATGCCCTTCGCGCTCGGGATGGCCTTCGGCGCGGTCGCGCTGGTCGGGGCACGCGAGCGCCGGGTGTGGCTGGTGTGGGCCGGGGCGGTGCTGGCCTCGCTGGCCTCGCCGTTGGCCGCCGGGTTCGTGCTCATGGTGGGGCTGGCGCTGGCGCTGACCGGGTCGCTGCCCCGCCGCGTGATCCTCGCCTTCGGCGGGGCCGGAGCCGGGATCATCGTCGCCCTCGCCTTCCCGGAGGAGGGCTACCAGCCCTTCCCGGCTGTGACCTTCCTGTCGTTGCTCGCCCTGATCGGTGGCGGGCTGCTCCTTGTTCCGAAGGAGCACCGGGCGGTCCGCAACGGGCTGTTGCTGTGGGCGGGCGCGGCGATCGTGTTCTTCTTCGTGCCCACCCAGGTCGGGGGGAACATCACCCGTCCGGCGACGCTTCTCGCCGGTCCCGCCGCCGCGGTGTTCCTGGCCACCCGGCCGCGGGCGCTCGCGCTGGTCGCCATCCCGTTGATCGGATGGCAGATCGGGCCCATCCACGGCGCGTTCGTGACTCATGGTGATCCGTCCGCCGCTCCTGGGTACTACACCGACCTGCTGGGCTACCTTGACAACGGCGGGCCGGTACCGGCCGGGCGGGTCGAGATCCCCTTCACCCAGGCGCACTGGGAGGCCCGGTACGTCGCCCCGAAGCTGCCCATGGCCCGGGGCTGGCTTCGCCAGCTCGACAGCAAGTACAACGCCCTGTTCTACGACGGGACGCTCACCGCCGAGACCTACCACGAGTGGCTGCTGGCCCGCGGCGTCACGTATGTCGCGCTGCCCAACGTCGACCTCGACCCGTCCGCGGTCGCCGAGGCCAAGCTGCTCCGGTCCGGCCTGCCCTACCTGGAGCTGGCCTGGCAGAACGCCGACTGGAAGGTCTGGCTGGTCCGGGATTCGTCCGGCCTCGTGCGGGGCCCGGCGACCCTCACCGAGCTGGGCGTCAGCTCCGTCGCGGTGTCGTTCGCCAGCCCGGGGGTCGCCACGGTCCTGGTGCACTACACGCCGTACTGGCAACTGACTGAGGGTGACGCCTGCGTGTTCCGGGCCGCTGGGGGCTGGACGGGCATCCTCACCCAGTCGGCCGGCGCCGTGCGCCTGTCCGCCCGGCTCTCCGTGGACGGCCTGACCCGGGCCAGCGCCCTTGACTGCCCGGCCGACCACCGCCTGCACTGACGCAGCGGGCCCAGCCAGGCGAGCGGTCAGCCGGGTGGGCGGTCGGGTGGGCGGTCAGTCGGGTGGGCGCGGTGTCATCCGCACGATGCGCAGGCCGGCTGTGGCCAGCACCTGGGGCATGTTGCGCACCACGTCGCGGTCGCGGTCCTGGTCCGCCGGGGAGAGCTGCTCCCAGTCGACGAGGGACGGGTGACGCGGATCGGAGCCGCCCCGCTCCACCGGCCCGTACCGCACCCCGCGGCTCTCCCGCTCGCGCCGCCAGCGGGCATGCTCCGCCTGGGCCAGCTCCTCCAGCTCCTCCGGCGTGAAGACGAACTCCGGGTCGTGCTCCCCGGCCGGCATCAGCATCCAGTTCCGCCGGCGCAGGACGTCGCTGTACCCGATCGCCTGCGCCAGGTTGGCGGCCCGCAGATCGTCGTCCAGCTCGTCCCAGGGGCGCAGGCTCCGCCGCGAACGCAGGACCGCGCCGCCGGTCATCTCCTTGAACAGGTACTTCTCGTGGATGATCCGCGCGAAGCGCTCGATGAGGTCGTTCGCCCCGGGATCGAGGGGCAGCGCCTCGTCGTTGACCGCGAAGAACCGCAACCCGCCCTGGACGTCGTCCAGCAGCGCACCGCCGCCACGCCGCCCCGGGCCGGGCGGCGGCGGGACGGGCGCGTCGGGGCCGTCCGGGTCGGGTGCCTCGCGCGGGCCGAAGACGTCCTCGAAGCTGCGCTGCCGGCCGGTGCGCACGACGACCCGGGTGCCATGCTCGCCGAGGCTGGCGGCGCCCAGCGTGCGCGCCACCTCCAGCCCGCGCAGCAGCGCCTCCTCCTCGTCGCCGTGGCAGACGTAGACGAACTCCGGCGGGACGGTCCGGGTGCCCTCGACCGGGTCGTCGAGCTCGAGGACCGCCACGGGCAGCTCCCCGGACGGACTGTCGTTGGCCAACAGCTCGACCCGGGCCAGCGCCGGCTCCCGCGAGCGCATGGCCGCGGCCTCGACGGTCGCGTTCCGCCCCGACAGGACGATCCGCAGCGGTGGCGAGCCGGGCGAGCTGTAGTCGCGCCAGCGCCGCGCCAGCTCCATCACCACGGCCTGGCCCAGGTCGGACATCCCGAGAACGACGACCGGCGCCGGGCGCGCCCGCAGGTCGGGAAACTCGTCCGGCCGGGCCCAGGCAGGCGCGTTGCCGTTCAGCATGGCGTGCGCGCCGAGCACCTCCACCGCGAAGAAGTCGAGGCGGAAGCCAGGGTCGTTCTCCAGGCCGATGCGGCGGGCCCGCAGGTGCGGCAGCAGCGAGAGGTCGCCCACCTGGGCCAGGCAGCGCAGCGGATGGTCCAGCCGGGCGGAGGAGATCCGGCGGCTGCCGGCCCGGCTGGTCCGCACGACGCCACGGGCGGTGAGCGCGACGGCGAGGTTGGAGGCGGTGTCGTCCAGGCAGCTGTAGACGACGTCGGCCCGCATGATCCCCGCGCTGGCCAGGACGAGCCGCTCCACCGGGTCACCGATGACCCGCAGCAGGTTCGGGGGCCGCTCCGCGTCGGGATACTCCCGCTCGGCGTCCTCGGCGACGAGCACGACCCGGCTGTTCCCGACGAGCTTGTCCACGAGCGCGGAGGCGGTCGGCCCGGTGCCGCAGACGATGACGTGCCGGTGCGCGTGCCGGGCGCGGAACCGTTCGAACCGGTGCGCGAACAGGGTGCTGGCGGCGTCGGCGACACCGACGGCCGTCGCCAGCGGGGCGAGGAAACGGGCGATCTCCAGCGCTGGGGGGAACTGCCCGCCGTTCTCGAACATCGTGCCGTCGGCGAGGAAGAGCGTCGAGGCGAAGAAGATCACGTTCGCCCAGGTGAACGTCTCGGGCTCCGCGGAGAAGTGCTGGTACGAGCCGATGAGGCTCAGCACGAGGGCGATCAGCCCGAGCACGAGGAACGTGCCGAGCAGGTGGCGGCGCAGCCATCGGCCGATCCGCCCCATCCGGCCGAACAGCAGCGTCGCGTAGAGCCGCGCCGCCCGCGCCACCACCCCCCCCAGCAGGTGGCGCGGGTCCAGTACCCGGGCGAGCCGGCCTAACCGGCCCGGTCTGCCGGACGGACCGGGAGGACCCGGACCGCCCGACGGACCTCGGGAACCGCCGGCGGTCACTCCGGGCGGTGAGCCGTCATCGCGCCGACGGCTCCGAGACCAGGTCGGCGACGACGATGGTCGTGTCGTCGCGGGCGCCGGCCAGCAGTGCCGCCTCGACCAGGGCGTCCGCGGCCCGCTCCGGTGGTTCCGGGCCGAGCTCGGTCATCAGCCCCAGCAGCTGCTCCGGGGTCATCACCTTCGTGATGCCGTCACTGGCGAGGATCACCCGGTCACCGGCCCGCACCGCCTCGCGCAGGATGTCGGCCTCGATCCGGTCGGCCAGGCCGATGGCGTTGAGCAGCGGGCCGTTCTTGATGGCGTGCGGCGTCGTGACCTGGCGCGGTCGGCCCTTCTGCGGCTGCAGCCAGACGGAGCTGTCGCCGACGTGGGCGATGAACAGCGTCTCGCCCGTCGACTGCTGGCGGCCGAGGATGACCACGTCGAGGGTGCAGGCCATACCTCGCCAGGACGGCTCCTGCCGGGGCTTCTCCCGCACGACCTGGTTCGCCCGGGCGACCGCCTGGCGCAGCCCGTCGGCCGGGTCCTCGGCGTACTGGGGACGGAACCCGGCCACCGTCGTGACCGTCAGCGTCGAGGCGATCTGGCCGGCGGCCTCCCCGCCCACGCCGTCGGCGACGGCGAGCAGGCCGTCGGACACGACGTAGGCGTCCTCGTTGGGGCCGCCGCGCTTGCCGCGCCGGGTGCGGCCGGCCGCGGCCAGCCGCAGGGCGGGAGCCGTGGTCTGGGCCGGCTCGGCCGCGACCAGGCCGGGCGCGGAGGGGTCGGGGGTGGGCACGGTCGGCGCGGTCATCGCAGGTGAGGCCGCCGCGGGCGGCGCGCCCCAGACCGTCTCGCCACCCACCGGGGCCGCCCCGTACCCGTCGGCGCCGGGCCCGGTCGGCGCGGTCGAGCCGATCCGCATCGTCTCGCCGGCCGTCGGGTCGGGGTAGGAGGCCGGTCCGGAGTACCCCGACGACCCCTGGTGCGGGAAGCCACCGGCGAGCGGGTCGTGGTCGTCGACCGCGAGCCGGTAGGCGGCGTCGTCCGTCTCGCCATGGTGCGGGCGCCCGCTGGGGGGCGGAGTCCACCCGGTGGCGTCCGGGTCTCGGCTGTCGTTCATGTAGGTGTCCCTGCCGCCTGAGTCGAGTCCACTCACGTCGATACCCCCCGTGCCGTGGGCACCGGCGTGGGGCCCGCCGGGCTGTGCGGCTCCGGCGAAGTACGCCCCCGCATGGGACGGATCCGCCGGCGCCGCGCCGGTATCGGCGCGTGACGTGTACGCGCCACCGATATTGTGACCTCCGGTCCCGCCGCTTTCCGTAGCGGACGCGACCGTGTCGGTGTCGTTCGCTGTACTTCCCGCCGTGCCGGGAGGCCCGTGGCCGGGATCGCGCAGACTGTCGATGCGGGTGGCGTCGGCGTCGCCCCACCCGCTGTCGTCCCAGGCGGAACCGTCACTCCAGGCGGAGCCGGTGTCCGGGCCAGGATCGGCCGCGCTGCCGGTGCCGCGACTCGTGCCGTCCGCGGCCTGCGCCACCTCCACCGCGGCGGGAGCGCTCGCGGGCGCGGTGAAGCCGGGCACGACGCCGTCTGGTGACTGCGGGTCCGGCGCGCGCGTGTCCGGCGCGGCCGGAGCCGACGGCTCCGGGGCGTCGCGCAGCGGGATGCTGCCGGGCCGCGAGCGTCTCGTCTCCAGCGAGCGCTTGCGCCCGGATCCGTAGCCGGTGCGTGGTGCGCGACTGGACAGGACGACGAAAACCACCGCGCCCACCAGAAGCACCACGATGAGCATGATCGGTACCAGTGAGCTACCCATGGCCTCCGTCCCCGCCACGACAACCCGATCACGCTATAGGACGTGTCGGCAGCCGTCTCCATACATAACCAAAGGCAACAACTCGGCGAAGACCGGGCCGGTGTCAGGACTGCGACAGAAAGCTGCTGATTCCACCGGTGCCGCGTCAGGGGCCTGCCGGTCACCGGCAGCAGGTGTCGGGTTCCCGTCCGTATCACCCAAAGGTCAGTATCGCCGGAAGTGCGGCGTCACCGGAAGGGCCTGTCGATCCCGAAAACGGGTCGGGATGTGGCGCCGAGCGGGCGCGGCGGATGAGGTCGCGTCGGCGGGCGGGTACGGGGAGGTCGCCTGGCGCGCGGCGGATCAGGTCGCGTCGGCGCGCGGGCGGGCGAGGGTGAAGGTGTCGAAGGGCACGGGCACGGCGTCCGCCGAGTCGTAGACGGTGACCTGGATGCGGGTCGTCCCGCCCGGCTCGCCCGGATCGACCGTGAGCGCGGCGAACGCGTACGGATGCTCGGGGAAGCGGGCCGCCAGCCACGGGGCCGGCTCGACCGCACGGATCGAGGAGCGCTGCCGCTGCCCGGGCTCCCGTTCCCGCACCCCGACGACCACCCGGCAGGCCGGCGGGTCGAACAGCTGCCCGGCCGACGGCGTGGACGAGCCGCCGGTGCCGATCAGCATGTGCACCGTCCCGGCGGACGTGTCGAGCGTGGCAGTACCGCCCCCGCCGCCCCCCGCGACGGACACCGAGCCCGGGACCGGCCGCGGGGTCAGCGTCGCGCTGCCGTCCACAACCCCCCGTAGCGGGTGTGTGCGCTCGTAGTGGTGTTCGTGCCCGGAGATCACCAGGTCGACGCCGTACTGGTCGAACAACGGCAGCCAGGCCTCGCGCAGGCCGAGGTCCGCGCCGTTGTGGAACTCCGCTGTGGAGACTGCTGCCTGGTGCAGGACCACGATGATCCAGTCGACCGCCTGGTCCGCCCGGGCCTCGGCCAACTGCCGCTCGAGCCAGGCGGTCTGCCGACCCGAGCTGTAGCCGTGCAGGTAGACGCGGCCGGCGTCCTGGTAGCAGACGTCGTCGCCGCTGAGCACGACGAACCGTACGCCACCCACTGTGAAGGCGTACCAGAGGCCGGCCAGGTACGGCTCCTCGCCGTTGTCCGGCGGCTGGAAGTAGGTCTGGTAGGCGGCGAGGCCCAGCGCTCCGTTTCCCCGCTCGGTCTCGTGATTGCCGACACTCGGCATCCACGGGCGGCGCGCGGCCGAGGTGCTGATCATCGCGAACCAGTCCGCCCAGGCCCGCGGCGGGACGTCGCTGACGTTCGAATAGGCCAGATCGCCGTCGACCAGGGTGAACAGCGGGTCCACCCGCTCGACGCCGGCGACGAGCGCGCTGGAGGCCGGCGTGCCGAACGGGTTGTCGGACGCGTCGGTGCCGTGATCGCCGAAGCAGGCGAAGGTGAAGGCGGCCCGGCCGCGGGGGGCCGTCCGGAACGACGCCCGGCCCACCTCGCGGACGACCCCGGCCGCCGTGGTCTGGTACGTGATCTCGTAGGTGTACTCGGTGTCCGGCGCCAGCTCGTCCAGCAGCGCGTGGTGCGCGTAGATCTCCCACCCGGTAACCGCGTCCGTGTACGACCTGGTGCCGGCCCCGACCTCGCGGACTGCCTCGGCGGTGCCCGTGACCACCCGGGCCAGCGGCCGGACGACGGGCTCCCTGGTGATCCAGGAGACCACCATCGACGTCGCCGGATCCGCGCCGAAGGCGAGGTGCACCCCGTGCTCGGCGTGCGACGGCCCTCCGCCGGGCCGCGGCGGGGCGTCGCGTGGTGCGGCGTCTAGTGGTGCGGCGTCTCGTGGTGCGGAGGCCGGCGACTCGGAGGATCGTGACCGGGAACGTCGTGGACCGCGAAGGCTGTGAGGCATGACTTCCGGTGGCTACGGCTGGCTACGGGGCTGGCTGCGAATGGCTACGGCTGGTTGCTGATGGCCGCTCACGCCGAAGGGCGGCTGCGCTGGCGCGCAACCGCCCTTCGGATGGGTCTGGCCCGGGTGGGCGACGGCCCGCTCCAAGGCGGAACCGGCCGTCACCTCACGCGCTGGGCGTCCTGCGGCCCGATGTCACTCGCTGGACTTGGCGAGGTCGATCGGCGGGGAGTCCGGCACCGAGTTCGGCTTCGGCTCGCCGCGGAAGACGAACTTCGCCTCCTCGCCCTCACCCTCGACGTCGCCGACCACGATCTCGCCGGGACGCAGCGTCCCGTACAGGATCTTCTCGGACAGGATGTCCTCGATCTCCCGCTGGATCGTCCGGCGCAGTGGCCGGGCGCCGAGCACCGGGTCGTAGCCACGCTTGGCGAGCAGCGCCTTGGCGGCCGGCGTGAGCTCCAGCGCCATGTCCTTGTTCTTCAGCTGGCTGTCGACCCGGGCGAGCATGAGATCCACGATCTGGATGATCTCGTTCTCGGAGAGCTGGTGGAAGACGATGATGTCGTCGATCCGGTTGAGGAACTCAGGCCGGAAGTGCTGCTTGAGCTCGTCCTGGACCTTCGCCTTCATCCGCTCGTAGTCGACCGCGCCCTGGCCGGTGGCGAACCCGATGCCGGGGCCCTTGGAGATGTCCCGGGTGCCCAGGTTCGACGTCATGATCAGGACGGTGTTCTTGAAGTCGACCAGCCGGCCCTGGGAGTCGGTCAGGCGACCGTCCTCCAGGATCTGCAGGAGCGTGTTGAAGACGTCCGGGTGGGCCTTCTCGACCTCGTCGAAGAGGACCACGGAGAACGGCTTGCGCCGCACCCGCTCGGTGAGCTGGCCACCCTCCTCGTACCCGACGTAGCCGGGCGGGGAGCCCACCAGCCGCGAGACGGTGTGCTTCTCCATGTACTCGGACATGTCGAGCTGGATGAGCGAGTCCTCGTCGCCGAAGAGGAACTCCGCCAGCGTCTTCGACAGCTCCGTCTTACCGACACCGGACGGGCCGGCGAAGATGAACGAGCCGCCGGGGCGCTTCGGGTCCTTCAGGCCGGCGCGGGTGCGCCGGATCGCCTGGGAGACGGCCTTGATGGCCTGCTCTTGGCCGATGACCCGGCGGTGGAGCTCGTCCTCCATGCGGAGTAGACGCGCGGTCTCCTCCTCGGTGAGCTTGAAGACCGGGATGCCGGTCCAGATCGCGAGGACCTCCGCGATTTCCTCGTCGCCGACCTCGGCGACGACGTCCATGTCGCCGGCCTTCCACTCCTTCTCCCGCTTGGCCTTCTCGGCCAGCAGGGTCTTCTCCTTGTCGCGCAGCGACGCGGCCTTCTCGAAGTCCTGCGCGTCGATCGCGGACTCCTTGTCCCGGCGGACGTTCGCGATGCGCTCGTCGAACTCCCGCAGGTCCGGCGGAGCGGTCATCCGGCGGATGCGCATCCGGGAGCCGGCCTCGTCGATCAGGTCGATGGCCTTGTCCGGCAGGAACCGGTCGGAGATGTAGCGGTCGGCCAGGGAGGCCGCGGCGACCAGGGCGGCGTCGGTGATCGAGACGCGGTGGTGCGCCTCGTACCGGTCGCGCAGACCCTTGAGGATCTCGATGGTGTGCGCCACCGACGGCTCCGCGACCTGGATCGGCTGGAACCGCCGCTCGAGAGCGGCGTCCTTCTCCAGGTGCTTGCGGTACTCGTCCAGTGTGGTCGCGCCGATCGTCTGCAGCTCCCCGCGCGCCAGCATCGGCTTGAGGATGGAGGCGGCGTCGATCGCGCCCTCGGCGGCACCCGCACCGACGAGCGTGTGGAGCTCGTCGATGAACAGGATGATGTCGCCGCGGGTGCGGATCTCCTTGAGGACCTTCTTCAGCCGCTCCTCGAAGTCACCGCGGTAGCGGGACCCGGCGACGAGCGCGCCGAGGTCGAGGGTGTAGAGCTGCTTGTCCTTCAGGGTCTCGGGGACCTCGCCCTTGACGATCGCCTGCGCGAGCCCCTCGACGACGGCGGTCTTGCCGACGCCGGGCTCGCCGATCAGGACGGGGTTGTTCTTCGTCCGGCGCGACAGCACCTGCATGACGCGCTCGATCTCCTTCTCGCGCCCGATGACCGGGTCGAGCTTGGACTCACGAGCGGCCGCGGTGAGGTTGCGGCCGAACTGGTCGAGGACCAGCGAGGTCGACGGCGTTCCCTCGGCCGGGGCGCCGGCGGTCGCCGGGTCGCCCTTGCCCTGGTAGCCGGACAGGAGCTGGATGACCTGCTGACGGACCCGGTTGAGGTCCGCGCCGAGCTTGACCAGCACCTGGGCGGCGACGCCCTCGCCCTCGCGGATCAGGCCGAGCAGGATGTGCTCGGTGCCGATGTAGTTGTGGCCGAGCTGGAGAGCCTCACGCAGGGACAGCTCGAGGACCTTCTTGGCCCGGGGCGTGAACGGGATGTGCCCGCTCGGCGCCTGCTGACCCTGCCCGATGATCTCCTCGACCTGTGACCGCACACCCTCGAGCGAGATCCCGAGCGACTCGAGGGCCTTAGCGGCGACGCCCTCGCCCTCGTGGATCAGGCCGAGCAGGATGTGCTCGGTCCCGATGTAGTTGTGGTTGAGCATCCTGGCCTCTTCTTGGGCCAGGACGACGACCCGACGTGCCCGGTCGGTGAACCTCTCGAACATGTGCGCTCCTTCGAGCTGCGACCGACCACACGACAGCCGGTATCCGCATGCTAGCTCCGCCGAGGCATGTCCTCACGCATCGAACAGAAACCTACCCGCCGGAACCGTCCCCCTCGTCGGGGACGGCGTCGCGGCCGGATTGCCGGCCGACCAGCGGAGACGTTCATCGCAACCGTGGCCGACCAGGCGTGATTCCGTCACGTGGTTCCGCCAAGAGCGGAACGACATGGTGACCCCGACAGTTCGTGGCCGGGGCTCGACGGGCAGATGATCAGAACTTGTAACCGGAGCCGCGATGCTCCGGGAACGGTGGCGGGAACGGGTGTCTGGGGCCCTGGCCACCGGCTGGACCCGAATCCAGCACTACCGACGGTAACCGATACTCAGGTGGCCCTTCGGTGTGATTCAGGCCACGTTGAGATCACGTCTGACCAGGTCGGGTGCGCCCAGGCCCAGATCCGACCAGAGCGCATCCCACCGGAGCGCGCCCGGTCAGACCACGTCCGGCCAGACCACGCCCGGCCTCGTTCGAGCCTGCCCCGTGGATGTCGGCTCACACCGCCAGACCGCCGGGACCCTGGGTGTCGATCCACTCCCGGAGCCGGTTCTCGCGCTCCTCGGCGGCCACGAACGGACACGCCGTGCAGAACTCGGCGGTGACCCGGTGCGCCAGGCAGCACGAGCCGCGCCGCATGCCCGTGTACGGCCGGCCGCGATGGACGAACTGCTGCCAGGTCGGTCTCGCCCGCAGCGGCGGTGACGCGCTCGCGAAGAAGGCGTCCGCCTCCAGGCGGCCGGCGTGGGGATCACCACTCACCCGTTCGGTGAGAAGAAAGGCACGGCCGCACTGCGCGGCGACGGCGCCCCACAGCGCCGCGTGGCCGAGACGGGCCCGCGGGCGCAGGTCGGCGAGCACGGGCTCGAGGTGGCCGACGATCTGGCTCACCAGCCGCGCGCGCAGCGTCTCGACGTCGGCCACGGCCTCCACGACCTCGATCGGGTCGTCCGCTGTGATGCCCTCGGGGTAGCCGACGCTGTCCGGGTAACTGGCGCTGTCCGGGGGGCCGACGCTGTCCGGGTAGCGGTCGTAGGTGCCGGCCGGGAGCACCTGTTCGGTGACGGGGCCGCCGGCCTGGGTGATCAGTTCTGATGCGATCCGCGCCGGCACCGGCGCCGTCAGGACGGGATCCGAGTGCATGATCGTCATCCGCCGCGTTCGGAACGCGGTGGCGTCGAACCAGCCGCCTTCGCGACAGCGCACCGAGATCCCGGCCGGGTCGAGGTCGGGGATCCGGCGGGTGAGGACGAACGCGGTGACGGCCGGCCCGACGACGGTCGCCGCATACCAGGCGGTGAGGTAGCTGACGGCGACCTCGGCGCTGGCCTGGTGATGATCGCGGATGACGCCGAGCGCCGCGTCCAGCCCCGCGGGGCTGCGCAGGTCGGTGGCGTCGATCCAGCCGTCGGCCGGCTCGGGCGACCCGGCGATCGCGTGGCGGTGGTCGAGGGCCGGGGCCACCGCTCGCAGGGTGGAGCCGAAATCCGCCAGGCCGACGGGCCGGGTCGCGCAGTTCTGGGCCGGAATCATCTGCGTGGTCCGGCAGTCGATCGCGCCGCCACCGTCCCGCTGGGCGGGTGGGCCGGGCACGGCGTCGGGGACAGGGTCCTCGTCGGGAGGACTGCCACCGGGAAGGCCGCCGCTGGCCCTGGGTGCGACCGGGGAGGCGTTGCGGAAGACATGGTGTTAGGTAAGCCTAACTTGACCGTCTCCGTCAACTCGGCGTCGCCCACCCGCCGCCGCGCCGAGAACATCGCGGCTGGTCCCGGGCTCGCCGGTCGGCAAGATGGATTCGTCACAGTCCGCCGAAGGTTTGGCGCGTGTGATGTCCGGGTTCACCCGGAAACGTCCACTACCCAGCCGCGTCCGCCCTGGTGGACCCGGCCCGACCGCCGACGGCTCGGCGGACGGGCCCGCCGGGTGCCACCTTCTATCTTCTTTGCCTGCCCCGCGCGCAGGACCACTGAACCGACCGCGGACGGATTCGCCGTGGCCGACCTACGCGACTGGGCAACTCGGCGACCTGTGACCGATCTGACCTGTGACCCAACTGACCTGTGACGCGCCTGACCCGAGACTGACCCGACCCAGGGCCATGTCCACGAGATCAGCAAGTGAGGTTGACCTTATACCCTGCGCCCTCGGCGGTCCGGCATCACAGTGGGAGGCCGGGGTGGCGCCGACGCGACCTGCGCCACGGTTCCCTGATCCGGAGTTGGCCGAGTCAGCCGGCGCGGCCGGGGCGGGGGCGGTCGGGACGCACCCGGGGCATGGCGACGGTGGGTGGCAGCCCCGGCGGCAGGGGAGCGGCCATCGAGACCGGGCCGACGGAGTCCGGGCTGGTGGCGACGCTCGCCCCGGGGGCGACGGAGGCGCCGGCTATGACCGGCGCGCTGGGCGCACCCGCGACCGGCCCGGCTGGTAGGCCTGCCACCGGCCCTCCGGGCCGACCCGCGACCGGGCTGGTGGAGACGCTCGCGGCCGGGCCGGCGGCGAGCGTCGCGCGCGGAGCGGTCTCGCTCCGGGCGAGAGGAACCCGACTCAGGGCCACCTCGGCGTCGGGGCCGAGGGCCGGGCGCGGACCGCCTCCCGCCCCGAGACCTACCGTGAGGCCTGCAGCGGGACCTGCCATGGGACCTGCCGTGGGGCTCGTGCCCGGCGGCCGTCCACCCGCGGGGCGGTGATCCACCCGAGGCGCCGGCTCCAGCTCCCGGGGACCGGGCCGCCGCTCGGCCTCGGCCATCCGGCGCGCGATCCGGACGGCCAGCGTGGAGAAGTCGCGGTAGGCGCGCTGTGTGGTCTGCAGGTGGCTTCCGACGATGCCGTCCGACGGGCGCAGCGCGAAGACCGGCCGCCGGGCGAGCTGCGCGAGCGGCATGAGGCTGCGGTAGTGCTGCACCTGGGCCAGGCAGTGCTGATCGACGGCGATGTCGACCGGCACCCGGGGAGCGACGCCGAGGACCTCCTGGGCGTAGACCGTCGGCATGCGGGAGATCCAGCGGCTGTGCGCGCGTGACGGCCGGTCGGAGCGCCCGTGCGGTGTCAGCATGACGTAACCGAGGGGGCGCATACCGCCACCTGGCAGGCCTGTGACGTCACGCGGGGCCCGGGCCAGCCGGTCGGCCCAGCCGTCGCGCCACGCCCGCAGGGCCGGGCCGAGGTTGCGCAGGCCCTGCATGCTGAACAGGTCCGGGGCGAGCGGGACGACGACATGGTCGCTGGCCACCAGGGCGGCCCGGTTGATCACGCCGAGATTCGGGCCGACGTCGATCACCACGATCTCGACGTCGTGCAGGTCGGCCACCGCGCGCACCAGCCGGCCCAGCGCGCTCATGACGCGGAAGGCCCGGGGGTTGCCGGGCCCCTCGAGGCAACGTGGCCAGGCCTGCGAGAGCTCGTCCTCGAAGCCGGAGAGCTCCAGGTCGCCGGGGAGCAGGACGAGGTTGTCGCCGACCAGCTGGCCGGGCGCGGGCGCGATGTCGCCGGTGCCCTCGATCAGCGGGCGCAGCATCCCGTGGATGGTTCGCGCCGGTGCGGCGGACCGCCGGGCCTCGGGGTGCCACAGGCGTTCGAGCGTGTCCTCGTCCAGGAAGGAGGCGGTCAGGTTCGCCTGTGGGTCGAGATCAGCCGCGAGGACGCGCCGGCCGAGGTCGGCGTACATGTTCGCCAGGTGGTAGACGAGGGACGTCTTGCCCACGCCGCCCTTGTTGTTGAAGAACGCGACCACTGCGGCGGACATGCGCCTCCCCGTCGTCGACCGGAGGATCCCGCGGCCCCGGTCGTTCATAGTGGCACGGACGAGACATTCTTCCCGCAGTCGGCGCGCTCGCGGTGCCGATTCGGCAAGTCCGCGGGACGAGACGGCGCGGCCACCGAGACTTGGCAGCCATGACGACCTCACCGCGAGTGCTCTACCACGTCGTGTGCGCGGCGCTGCCCGCGCTGGCCGCCGCGGACTTCGCCACCGAGGCCCGCCGGGACGGCTGGGACGTGTGCGTCGTGACGACGCCGCGGGCCGCCGCCTGGCTGGACCTGCCTGCCCTCGCCGCGGCCACGGGACATCCCGTGCGCACCGACTACAAGTTTCCGGGCCAGCCCGACGTCCTCCCGCCGCCGGCCGCCTTCGTGGTGGTCCCGGCGACCTTCAACACGATCAACAAGTGGGCGGCCGGCATCGCGGACACCCTCGTGCTGGGGCTGCTCACCGAGGCGCTCGGCCTCGGTCTCCCGGTCGTCGCGGCGCCCTGCCTGGCGGAGCCGCAGGCGGCCCATCCGGCCTTCGCGGCGTCGTGCCGCACGCTGCGCGGCGCCGGCGTGCGGCTGCTCGACCGCTGGACGGCGCGCGATCCCGGCCTGGCCGCCGGCGGCTGGGAGACGGCCGACACCCGCCGGGTGCTCGCCGAGCTCCGGTCCGCCGCGGGCTGACGCCAGCCGTCAGCGGTCGTCGAAGAGGGCCCTGTGGACGGTTTTCGCCAGGGCCTCCTGGCCGGCCCGGGTCGGATGGGCGCTGAGACTCCGGCTCGCGCCGAAAAGGCCGATCGGATTCACCCAGGAGTCCTTGGTGCACATTTCATGCCCGCGCAGGGACCGATCGGTCGATACGTACTCGACACCGGCGTCGGACGCCGCTCTGCGGATAGTCCGGTTGAGCGCGTTGTTCAGGCTGGCGAGCTGGCGGCGCTCACTCTTGTCGAGCCATCGGCAGGTGTTGTCGCTCTGGGACCGCGGAACGACGGTGGGATACCCGACGACCACGATCCGGGAGTGCGGCGCCGCGGCCTTCACCTCTTTGTAGGTGGCGACCAGGACGTCGGGAAGCACGTCCTCGACGTAGTCCCGCCGGCGGCGGTCGTCGCCGTCCCAGAAGCACTTCCATGCGACACAGCTGAACATGACCTGGCTGAACCCGGCGTCGTTGCCGCCGATGGTCAGCGTCACCACGTCCGGTGGGGTCGGCAGGGCGCGCAGCTGTTCGAGCTGGGGCGGAGAGCCCCGCTGAGGCTTGGTCATGGCCTCTGTCGTCGCGCCCCCGCACGCCGCGTGCAGGACGTTGGTGGCCGGCGGGTCGAGGGTGGCGAGCAGCCGTGGCCACGCCCCGGCGCTGCGGCGGCAGCTCGCGAAGGCCGCTTCGAACGGGGGCGTTCCCTCACCGGAGGAGTACGAGTCGCCCAGCGCGGCCACGGTCAGCGTTCCCGGGGCCGCGGTCGCCGCCCCGGCCGTCCCCATCGGCGTCCCGAGGAGAACGAACAGTGCGGCCGAGACGAACAGTACCGTCCAGGTGAACGGCGCTGTTCGGTTGAACGTCGCTGTTCGGTTGAACAGTGCCGTCCGGTCGTGCCGGCCGTGCGGGCCGTGCGGGCCGCCGAATCGTGAGGTCGCCCCCGTGCTGTGCCGCATGAGGGAAAGGCTAACCCGGGCACGCCGGTGCCGGACGGTTTCCTGCCCGGAACGGGGATGTAGCTGGCGGCGCGTCACCGGATTACCGCGGAGTCCGGCTGTTCCGTCCGGCGGCGCCCGGATGGTTGTCGGAAATCCGATAGAGACGGCGCGGACCGGGTCTTCCCGGACTTCGCCTCAGCGCGGTTCGGTGTTCTTCTCGAAGACAAGCCGCAGCCCGATCAGGGTCAGGTGCGGCTCGTGATTGTCGAGGGTCTCGCTCTCCTTGATCACCAGCGGGGCCAGGCCGCCGGTGGCGATCGTGGTGGCCGGTGTGCCCAGCTCGGCCCGGATGCGGCGGACCAGCGCGTCCACCTGGCCGACGACGCCGTAGATCATCCCGGACTGCAGTGCCTCGACGGTGCTCTTGCCGATCACCGAACGGGGGGTGGTCAGCTCGACGTTGCGCAGCTGCGCGGCACGGGAGGCCAACGCGTCCAGCGCGACCTCGATGCCCGGCGCGAACGCCCCGCCGAGGAACTCGCCCCGCGCGGACACCACGTCGATGTTCGTGGCCGTGCCGAAGTCGACCACGATCGCCGGGCCGCCGTAGAGGTGGTGGGCGGCCAGCGTGTTCATGATCCGGTCGGCGCCGGCCTCCTTCGGGTTGTCGATGAGGATCGGCACCCCGGTGCGGGTGCCGGGCTCGACGACGACGGTCGGCATCGCCGGGAACGTCCGGCTGACCATCCGGCGGATCTCCCGGAGGGCGGCCGGCACGGTGGAACACACCGAGACACCGCCGATCGGGTGGTCGCCGAGGAGGCCGCGGTAGAGCCAGCCCAGCTCGTCGGCGGTCGCTCTCGGGTCGGTGCGGACCCGCCACGAGTTGGCGAGCTGATCGCCGTCGAAAACACCCAGCACGGTGTTCGTGTTGCCTACGTCGATCGTCAGCAGCATGTTTCGGCCGTCCAGGGTCTGTCCGCTCGGGGGGTGGGGTGCGCGCGGTGCGCGGGCGTCAGCGGGGAGCCGGCACCGCGAGGTCGAAGCCGAGGTCCAGCGCGGGCGCCGAGTGGGTGAGCCCGCCGACGGCGAGGAAGTCGACCCCGGTGGCGGCCACCGCGGCGGCCACGTCGAGGGTGAGCCCGCCGCTCGCCTCCAACAGGACCCCGGCCGGCCGGGCGACGGCGACCGACGCGCGCAGCTCGTCCAGGGACATGTTGTCACAGAGGATCAGGTCGGCTCCGGCGCCGACCGCCTCGACGACCTGCTCGACGGTGTCGCACTCGACCTCGACGGGCAGGTCCGGGTACCGGGCGCGCACCGCGGTGAACGCCGCCGCCACGCCGCCGGCCGCGATCACGTGGTTGTCCTTGACCAGCGCGGCGTCGGCCAGCGACATCCGGTGGTTGCGCCCGCCGCCGCAGCGCACCGCGTACTTCTCCAGCGCGCGCAGCCCGGGCAGGGTCTTGCGGGTGTCGCGGACGGCCGCGCCGGTGCCGGCGACCGCGTCGGCCCACAGCCGGGTCACACTGGCTACCCCGGAGAGGTGGCAGAGCAGGTTGAGCGCGGTCCGCTCGGCGGTGAGAAGCCCACGGACGGGACCACGCACCCGGAGCACCTCCGTGCCCGGAACGACCCGGTCCCCGTCGGCGAGCGTCGGCGTCACGGTGACCGCGGCGCCGAGCAGCACCTCGAACACGGCCGCGGCGACCGGCACGCCCGCCACCACGCCGTCCGCCCGGGAGACCACGGAACCGGTACTGATCAGCGCCGCGTCCACGGTCGCCGCGGACGTCGCGTCGACCGCCCAGGCCGGCTCGCCCACCTGCGGGGCCGCCTCACCACCTGGCGGGGCTGCCTCGTCCGCCGGCCGGGGTGCCCCGCTGACCTGCGGGGACGTGGCCACGGGAAGATCCTCGGCGAGGGCCCGACCGATCACGTCGAGGACTGCCGCCGCCTCCAGCCCCGCGGACTTCAGCCCCGCGAGGACGGCGGCCGAAAGCTGGTCGGGGCCGAGCGGCGGCCCCGGCCGCCCGCCACTCACGCCGACCGCGCCTGGGACGCCGTCGACCGGCCCGACGGGGCTGACGGGGCCTGCGACCGGGCCGACGGGCCCTGCGCCGCGCGTGCCCCGTTCGACCGTTCCTCGGCCGGCGGTGCCTCGTAGGTCACGATCAGCTTCCCCTCCTGATCCAGCCTGGTCAGCACATGCCCGCGCCAGTGCTCGTCGTCGCGGGCGCCGAAGTCCTCGCGCCAGTGGCAGCCGCGGGTCTCGGTGCGCAGCTCCGCCGCCGCGACCAGTGCGGTCGCCACCGTGCGTAGGTTCGTCATCTCCCAGGCCGCCGGCCCGGCCTGCACGGTCGCCCCGCTGACCCGCAGGTCACCGAGGCCGGCGAGCATCTTGGACGTCGCCCGCAGGCTCTCGGCGCTGCGCAGGACGCCCGCCCCGTCGGTCATCACCCGGGCCAGGGCACCGCGCTCGGTCGGATCGGTCAGGCCCGATCCCCGCGCGCCCGTCGGCTCCCCGGTGGACGGCGTGCCGCCAGGTCCGTCCACCGGGCGGACCCCGGGCAGCCCGGCGATGTGCTCGGCGATCCGCGCCGCGAACACCAGCCCCTCCAGCAGGCTGTTGGACGCCAGCCGGTTCGCCCCGTGCACTCCCGTGCAGGCGACCTCCCCGCACGCGTACAGCCCGGGGACGCTCGTGCGCCCCCACACGTCGGTGCGGACCCCGCCACTGGCGTAGTGCGCCGCCGGGGCCACCGGGATCGGCGTGGTCACCGGGTCGATGCCTGCGGCCCGGCACCGGGCGGTGATGGTCGGGAACCGGCGCAGGAGCGTCTCGGTGCCCAGGTGGCGGGCATCGAGGAACAGGTGGCGCACCCCCTGCTCGGCCATCACCCGCGACATCCGCTTCGCGACGACGTCCCGGGGCGCCAGGTCGGCCAGCGGGTGGACGCCGGCCATCACCCGCTGGCCGGCCGCGTCCACCAGCAGCGCGCCCTCGCCGCGCATAGCCTCGCTGACCAGCGGCTGCTGGCCCGACTCGTGCTCAGGCAGCCACAGTGCCGTCGGATGGAACTGGACGAACTCCAGGTCGGTCACGACCGCCCCGGCACGCAGGGCGAGCGCCACCCCGTCGCCGGTGGAGACCGCCGGATTGGTCGTCGACGCGAAGATCTGCCCCATGCCACCGGTGGCCAGGACGATCGCGCGTGCCGTCACGGCGCCGACGCCGTCCCGGCTGCCCTCGCCGAGCACGTGCAGCGTGGCTCCGACCGCCCGCCCGCCTCGGTCCGTGAGCAGGTCGAGGACGAGCGCGTGCTCGAGCACCTCGATGGACGGGTCGGCGCGCACGGCGGCGATCAGGGCGCGCTCCACCTCCAGCCCGGTGGCGTCGCCACCGGCGTGCGCGATGCGATCGCGCAGGTGGCCGCCCTCGCGGGTGAGTGAGAGCGCCCCGTCGGGCTCCCGGTCGAACCGGGCGCCGAGCGCCGCGAGCTCCCGCACCCGGGCGGGACCCTCGGTGACCAGGATGTCGACCGCCACCGGGTCGCACAGGCCGACCCCGGCCACGAGGGTGTCGCGGTGGTGCTCGGCCGGGGAGTCCCCGACGCCCAGGGCCGCGGCGATGCCGCCCTGGGCCCAGCGGGTCGATCCGGCGTCCAGCAGGGCCTTGGTGACCAGCAGGACGCGGCTGTCCGGGCTCGCCGCGCGCGCGTGCAGCACGGTGGTGAGCCCGGCGATTCCGGACCCGATGACCACGATGTCGGCGTGCCTGGTCCAGCCCGGACGGGGCGCGCCGAGTCGGTGCGGAAGAACAGGCACCTCGCTACGCCCCCCCGCCCAGGCCGTGAGCGCCGGCCGGGTCCAGGACGTCGCCCCGCAGGCTGGACGGATCGCCCGGCAGCGCCGCCGCCGGATCACCGCCCTGCCCGATGATCCGGTTCTCCGCGTCGACGAACAGGACCTTCGGGACGTGCCGGCGTGCCTCGGCGTCATCCATGATCCCGTAGGAGATGATGATGACGAGGTCGCCGGGGTGGACCAGCCGGGCGGCCGCCCCGTTGATCCCGATGATTCCGCTGCCGGCCGGGCCGCTGATCGCGTAGGTCTCCAGCCGGGCGCCGTTGTTGATGTCGACGATCGTCACCTGCTCGCCGGGCAGCAGGTCGGCGGCCGCCATCAGGTCGGCGTCGATCGTCACCGAGCCCACGTAGTGCAGGTCGGCCTGGGTGACCGTCGCCCGGTGGATCTTCGAGTTGAGCATGGTCCGGAACACCGGTCAGACCTCCTTGCCCTTGCCGGCGTCGTTGCGAGCCTCGTTGTGGTCTTTGCTGCGGGCTTCGTCGTCGACGGGGCCCGGCCCGGCCCCCGTCAGGACGAGTTCGACGTTGTCGATCAGCCGGGTGTTCCCGACCCGGGCGGCGACCAGCAGCAGCGCCGGCCCGACCTCGACCGGCCCGAGATCGGACGGGTCGGCCAGCGTCAGGTAGTCGACGCCCACACCCGGCTCGGCGGCCAGCACCGACCGGGCCGCGGACAGTACGGCCGCCGCGCCCGCTCCAGCCTGCCCGGTGCCGGCGGACAGTGCCCGGGAGAGCGCCAGCGCGCTGCGCCGCTGCTCCGGCCCAAGGTAGGCGTTTCGGCTCGACAGGGCGAGACCGTCGGTGTCCCGCACCGTCGGTACTCCGACGATCTCCACCGGGAACGCCAGGTCGGCGACCATCCGGCGGATGCAGACGAGCTGCTGGGCGTCCTTGCGGCCGAAGAAGGCCACATCAGGGCGCACGAGGTGCAGCATCGTGCCGACCAGGGTGAGCATCCCGTCGAAGTGGCCCGGCCGGGACGCCCCCTCGAGGACGTCGCCGAGCGGGCCGGCACTCAGGGTGACCAGCGGTGCGGGATCATGGACCTGGGTCGGGGCGTAGACGGCGTCGACACCCTCGCGCGCGCAGAGATCGAGGTCTGCCTCGAAGGTGCGGGGGTAGCGGTCGAGATCCTCACCCGGCCCGAACTGCAGCGGGTTTACGAAGATTGTGACCACCACCTGGTCGGCCCGGCGCCGGGCCGCTCTGATCAGCTCGGCGTGCCCGCGGTGCAGGGCGCCCATCGTCATCACGACGGCGCGCACCCCCCGCGCGGGGCCGTTCCCGACGGGGGACGCGGCGGGTTCGCTCAGCAGGGCGGCGAGCTCGGCGCGGGTGCGGGCGACGGTGGGCCGGCCCGTTCGGACCGGTGATCCGGAGGCGGTGGTCCCGCCCCCCGGTCCGGCTGACGCCGATGGCGAGGTCGGTGCGGCCGGCGAGGGCAGCGAGGTCGGTGCGGCCGGCCCGGAAATCGGGCGGGCGGGCGATTGGGCAGGCATGTGAACAGGCATCTGTCCGTTCCAGTCCTCGGATGGGGTACCGGACGTCGCCGGACACTGTAACCCGCATGCAACCTCCCCCGGCCCGGTCTGTGACCGGGCCGTCTTTCGCCGCGCAAGCCTGGCCGGGACGGCATCGGGCCGGCTCGCGCCGCGGCCGGAGACCCGAGAAGACACACCGCCCCCGGCCGCTACGGCGCGACCGGGGGCGGTGACTGGACGGAATCGGTGACTGGACCTGCGCGGTCAGTCCTGGCGGTGACGGGGGAAGTCGCCCATGCCGGAGAACGGGCCGTGGCCGGCGGGTGCGGGGGGCACGGCGGGCGCGGGGGCCTGCGCCGGGAGCTGCGGCCGGCGGTCACCCGCCGGCACCGGGACGGCCGTCCCCCGGTCGTCGTCGGCGGCGGCGACGGCGGCGGGCCGGCGGCGCCACGCCCGCTCGCCGATCAGCGTCAGGACGGCGGGCATCAGGATCACCCTGATCACGGTCGCGTCCAGCAGGATCGCCGCGCCGAGCCCCACGCCGAGCTGCTTCATGCTCACCTGCGACAGGGTGGCGAAGATGCTGAACACCGCCACCATGATCACGGCCGCGCTGGTCACCACCCCCGCGCTACGCCGGACCCCGACCAGCACCGCGTCGCGCATCGGCAGGCCCGAGTCGTAGGCCTCCCGGACCCGGCTGAGCACGAACACCTGGTAGTCCATGGACAGGCCGAACAGGATCACGAAGAGCATCAGCGGCAGCCAGTTGGTGATGGCCCCGGTCGAGGTGTAGCCGAGCAGGCCGTCCGCCCAGTGATGCTGGAACACCACCACGAGCAGGCCGTACGCCGCGGCCACCGACAGCAGGTTCAGCGCGACGGCCGCCGCGGCGACGATGGCGCTGCGGAACGCGGCCAGCAGCAGCAGGAAGGCCAGGACCAGCACGAACCCGATCACCAGCGGGGTGCGCCCGTTGAGCTGGGCGTTGAAGTCGGCCGAACCGGCAGTCCACCCGGTGACGTCCGCCGACATCCCGGAGACCGGGTCGATCGTGCTGGGGATGATCTCCCCGCGCAGCGTGTCGAGCACCCGCAGCGAAGCGTCGTCGGTGCCCTCGCCGGCGATCGGGATCGAGATCTTGGCGACCTGGCCGTCCGCGCTGATCTCGGTGGTGATCGGTTCGTACATCATTCCGCTGGCCAGCGCCCGCTCGCGCAGCGCGTCGATGGCTCCCACCGCCTGCGGCGCCCGCACGTCGGCGGCCGAGACCACGACGACCGCGGCCGTCTGCTCGCCCGGGAAGGCCGCCTGGACCCGATCGTAGGTCTGCATGATCGGAAGATCGTCGGGGATGTCGTCCATGCCCGGTTCGACGGTCCGCAGCCCCAGGGCGGGCACTGCCAGCAGGATCAGCAGCCCGCCGGTGACCACCGCGACGATGCCGGGGCGGCGCAGCAGCCGTCCCGTCAGGCCGGGCCGGGTCAGATCGACGCCAGCGGTGCCGGCGACGCTCGTGGTGCTCGTGGTGCTCGTGGTCTTCCTGTCCGCGCCCGGGGCGCTGGCGGCGGCGGCGCGGGCGTCGGCGCGGCGGTGCCAGGGCAGCCGCAGGAGCTCGACCCGGTCACCCAGCCAGGACAGCACCGCCGGCAGCACCGTGAGCGAGCCGAGCACCGCGATCAGCACCACGATGACCGTGCCGCCGGCGATCCCGCTGAACACGCTCAGCCCGGTCAGCAGCAGGCCCGCCATCGAGACGGCGACCGTCAGCCCGGACACCAGAACGGCGTGACCCGAAGTGTCCGCGGCGATCTCCAGCGCGCGTTGCGGGCTGTGCCCGGCGGCCCGCTCCTCGCGCTCGCGGCGGATGTAGAACAGGGCGTAGTCGACGCCGACCGCCAGGCCGATGAGCAGCATGACCGAGGTCGCGGTCTCGTCCGTGGGCAGCAGCCGGCTGGTGAAGGCGACGACACCCAGCGCCCCGACGAACGCGGTCAGCGCGAGCACGACCGGCACCAGCGCGGCGACGACCGCGCCGAAGACGGCCAGCAGAATGCCGAGGGTGAGCGGGATGGCGAGCAGCTCGGCCCGCTTGAAGTCCTTGCCGATCGTGTCGCCGAGCGCCTTGTCGGCACTCGCCTCGCCGACCTCCTCGACGAGCAGCCCCGGATGCTCGTCGGCCGCGGCCGCGACGGCGGCCAGCACCGGGTCGATCCGGTCGGTGGCGGTGTCCTCGTCACCGCGCATCTCGAAGGTCACCATGACCGAACGACGGTCGTTGGACACCAGCCCGGGGTTCGCCTCCACCCCGGGCAGCGCGATCGGCGCCCGCAGGTTGGTCACCTCACCGGTGCCGTCGAGCCGCGCGGCGACGTCCGCGAGGGCGGCCCGCAGCTCGGGGTCGGCGAGCAGCTCCTCGGGGCTGGCAGCCTGCGCCGGCCGCTGGATCAGCACGTTCTCGTTGGCGGGGGAGGTGAACCCGTGCGCGTCCAGGGTGCTCTGGGCCCGCCCGTCCTCACCGACGCTGTAGTCGTCGTCACCGAGGGTGCTGGTCCCGATCAGGCTCCCCAGCAGAGTGACGAGCACGACGCCGAGGATCCAGCCGCCGATGGCGAGGCGGCGGTGCCGCACGCTCCACCGGGCCGCGCGGGCGGCCAGGTGGGTGGCGTGCGTGGGGCTGTCGGGGGACGCGCCGGTCGGCGCGGCCCGGTGAGCATGGCGTGGGCCGCGGTCGGCCGGCCCGTCCGAGGCGCCGGACCCCGACGGGGCGGGTGAGCGGCGCGGCGTCGATGCTGTCGGAGGTCTCGTGCGCATGGAACGACGATCTCGTTCCGACCGTTCCTGGTCACTGCGGAGAGCTACCAGGTTTGAGGTGCCGAAATCCTCCGGCACCCGGTGGGGTTCGCTCGCGACCCCAGGTGGGGCTAACCCCCGGCCGGCGGGGTGGTCACGCGGTGGACAGGTAATCCTTGAACGAGATCCCGGTCAGCCGCTCGTAGGCCTCGACATAGCGGGCGCGCGTCGACTCGACGATGTCGTCGGGCAGCTCCGGTGCCGGCGGGTTGCGGTCCCACCCCGTGCTGACCAGGTAGTCGCGGATGAACTGCTTGTCATAGGACGGCTGCGTGCCGCCCGGCGTCCAGGCGTCCGCCGGCCAGAACCGGGACGAGTCCGGGGTGAGTACCTCGTCGGCGAGCCGCAGCACGCCGTCCGCGTCGTGGCCGAACTCGAACTTGGTGTCGGCGAGCAGGATCCCGCGCTCGGCGGCCAGATCACTGGCCCGCCCGAAGATCTGCAGGGTGAGCCGCTCAAGCTCGGCCGCCAGCTCCGCGCCGACCCGGCCGGCCGCGTCGTCCCGGCTGATGTTCTCGTCGTGCTCCCCGATCGGTGCCTTCGTCGACGGCGTGTAGATCGGGTTCGGCAGCCTGCTGCCATCCTCCAGGCCGGCGGGGAGCGGATGGCCGCTGACGGTGCCGGAGCTCCGGTAGTCCTTCAGGCCGCTGCCGGTCAGGTAACCGCGGGCGACGCACTCGATCTGGACCATGTCGAGCCGGCGGCACAGCATCGAGCGCCCGCGCAGCTGCTCGGCGTAGGGCGCGAGTTCCGCCGGGTACTCGTCCACACTCGAACTGATCACATGGCTCGGGACGAGATCACCAAGCTGGTCGAACCACCACAGGCTGAGCCCGGTGAGCACCGCGCCCTTGTCGGGGATCTCCGTGGGCAGCACGACGTCGAAGGCCGAGATCCGGTCGCTCGCCACGAGCAGCACCGCGTCATCCCCGACCGCGAACAGCTCACGCACCTTCCCCGAGCCGAGATGCGTCAGCCCGGCGAACTCCTCATGTGTCAGCGGCATGGTCCGACCGTACCGGTAGCCTCCTGCCCGGGACGCCCGCTCAACGTGCCTCTTCGTGATGCCCCCGCTCGGTTGCCCGGCGGCGGACCCGGGCCGGGGCGACCGGCCCGGGGTCCTGGTCGGGATGCGGATGCCGGCAGCCGCCGGCAGCATGTCG
Source organism: Parafrankia sp. Ea1.12 (assembly GCF_900465275.1). Taxonomy (NCBI): domain Bacteria; kingdom Bacillati; phylum Actinomycetota; class Actinomycetes; order Frankiales; family Frankiaceae; genus Parafrankia; species Parafrankia sp. Ea1.12. The sequence continues at coordinate 37,725 of NZ_UBIZ01000092.1, forward strand.
CCTTGTGGCGAGCGCCGGGGGCACCGCGGGCGGTTCAACGGCCGACGGCGTCTTCCGCGCCGCGGCCCGGGCCATCCTCTTCCCGCCAACCGGTCATCCCCGGCACGCCGTCTACGGGACGGTGCTGGCCGCCGGCCTGATCGCCGCCCAGGACCCTGATCAGGACTCGGCCGCCGAGATCATCGCCGCGGTCGCCACGACAATGGTCGTCTTCTGGCTGGCACACGGCTACGCCCACGCCATCGGCCACCGCGTCCGGCACGACACCGGTGACGGCATCGGGCGCGTAGCCGACGCCGACGCCGACGCCGACGCCGACTCCGGCGCCGGCTGGTCTGGCGCCCGGCGCGCGCTGGTCGAGAACTGGCCGATGGTCCGGGCCTCGTTCCTGCCGCTCGCCGTGCTGGCAGTCGCCCGTGCGGCCGGCGCGAGCGTCAGTGACGCGCAGGAGGCGGCACTGTGGACCTCGCTGCTGCTGCTCTGCGCGTGGGGCCTGTTCTCCGGGCGCGCGGGAGGCCTACGCCGCTGGCGACTCGCCGGCTACACCGCGGGAATCGCCCTACTCGGCATCATTCTGATCGGCCTGGAGGTCGCCATCCACTGACCGTTGCCCAGAAGTAGCCGGCAACCGGCCAGGCGTGGCCGGTATTCGGGCATCCGCGAAGGTGCGGTGTGGGGGGCGGGTGGCTGGGATCCGGGTCGGTCCGGGCTGGTCCGGACCGATTCTGGCGCTCGGCTACTCGCCTTTTCGTTTCTTTCTCGCCGTTTCGGGTGGCTTTTCCGGTGGAACCCTGCCTGAAAGAGCGAGAAGGATGCCAAAGGGCGAGCAGGCTACCGGGGTGTGCGGCGTCGACCCGTGATCTCCGATCTCCGGGCCCCCGATCCCTGATCCCGGAGGCCCGATCCCGGAGGTCCGGAGGCTGGGCCCCTGGCCCCCAGGTCCAGAGGCTGCCGGCCCCGGGTTCCGAGGCTCCCCGGCCCCCGAGCACAGAGGTCGCCGGGCCCCAGGGGTCGCCGGGGTGTACGAGGCCCGGGGTCGAGACCTCCGGGGCTGCCCCCGGCCCTTCGTCTCGCCGGCGCCTGCCCGGGATCCCTACCTCTGAAACCGGAAGACAAAAATATTGGGAAATCGTATTCGTGCTTATATCTTTAGTGCGCCTGACGGTTGGCTATCGAAGAATTTTCAGCCAGATCATCGATCGAGGGCTGGATATCGGCGCACGGCTGGATTTGCTCCTGGCACCGTGGAAGTCATGAGTCGCCACGACCCCGCGCTTGCTCGGGCCCTGGCGGTCGCGTGCCGCCAGAAGGGTGCGCTCACGCGCGTACAGGCGCGTTGTGCCGGCCTTACCGACCATCGCCTACATCAGCTGGTCCAGAACGAGGACTGGCTCAATCCCGTCCAGGGCGGATATGTCGTCCCCACCTGCGACACTTATCTTGGGCGCTGTCAGGCGGCGCTGCTCGTCCTGCCGTGCGCCACCCTCTGCGGCCTGACGGCAGCGCGCCTGCACGAGTTCCCAACCCTGCCGCCGTGCTCGGACGACGAGCCGATCCACCTGCTCCTGCCACCCGGTTCCTCGCGGCGGCGGAACAAGGGCGTCGTGCTGTGGTATGACGCGATGTCCGCCGAACAGCAGGAGCAGGTGCACGGCCTGCGGGCGACGAGTGCGGCCCGCACGCTCGTCGACCTGCTGGCGTCGGGATCACGTGACACCGCGGCCAGCCTGCTCGACCATGCGGCCGAGGGCGGCCTCGTCGCGCCCGAGGAGCTCGACGAGCTGCGCGGCGCCCTTGACACCCAGCCCGAGGCGACTCGGCCGGACCCCGTCCGGCCCGACACCTGACCTCGGCTTTCACCCGTTGCCCCCGACCCGACCCGACCGGCCTGGGCCAGGCCGGACCGGGTAGGGCCAGGCCCTTCCGTCCGGTCCGGCCCCGGTACGTCCGCTTCGCCTAGCTCAGCGCGGCCAGTCGGTCGAAGACGGGGGTGAGCCGCTCGACATAGCGTTCCGGTCGGCTGACCTCGTCCAGGCGAGCCTCGTCGAGCGGCAGGCCGCGGTCGCCCGCGTGCTTGCGCAGCGTCTCGCGGAAGGGGACGCCCGTCTGCCAGGTTTCCATCGCCGCCGCCTGGGTGACGGCGTAGGCGTCCTCGCGCGACAGCCCGGTTTCCACCAGCTCCAACAGCACCGCCGAGGTGTAGACGAGCCCGCCGGTGGCGTCGAGGTTCGCCCGCATCCGTTCCCGGTCGACGACGAGGCCGTCGACGAGCCGGGTGGTGAGGTGCAGCAGGTAGTCCACGCCGCAGGCGGCGTCCGGCAGGGCGATCCGTTCGGTGGAGGAGTGCGAGATGTCCCGCTCGTGCCACAGCGGGACACCTTCGAGGACGGGCACGTACTGGGCCCGGACGATCCGGGCGATCCCCGCGATGCGCTCCGACATGATCGGGTTCTTCTTGTGCGGCATCGCGGACGAGCCTTTCTGGCCCGACCCGAACGGCTCGGACAGCTCCCGGACCTCTGTGCGCTGCCCGTGCCGCACCTCGAGGGCGACCGCCTCGCAGACCGTCGCCAGGCCGGCGAGGGCCGCGACCCAGGAGGCGATCCCGTCCCGCAGGACGACCTGTGTCGCGACCGGCGCCGGGGTGAGGCCGAGCTTGTCCGCGACGTAGCCCTCCACGTCGGTGTCGATGTTCGAGTATGTGCCGACCGCTCCCGAGATCTTCGCGACGCCGACGTCCGCCCGCGCCGCGCGCAGCCGGTCACGGCAGCGGGCCATCCCGAAGGCCAGGTCGGCGACGCGGTGGCCGAACACCGTCGGCTCGCCGTGGATGCCGTGCGTGCGGCCGACCCGCAGGGTCCCGCGGTGCGCCAGCCCGAGGTCGCGCAGCGCGGCGACCAGCCGGTCGGCACGGGCGAGCAGCAGGTCGGTGGCCTCGACGAGCTGGCAGGCGAGCGCGGTGTCGAGCAGGTCCGACGAGGTCATGCCGAAGTGCACGTAGGCCGCGGCGGAACGCGGCTCGGTCTGGTCGGCCCAGGCGGTCAGGAAGGCGATCACGTCGTGCTGGGTGACGGCCTCGATCTCGGCGACGGCCTCCGGCGTCGGGGCCGCCGCGGCACGCACCGGGCCCACCGCGGCGGCCGGGACGCGCCCGGCCGCCGCGTGCGCCTCCAGGACCAGGACCTCGACCTTGCACCACAGCTCGTACTTGTTCGCCTCGGACCACACCCGACCCATGTCGGGCAGCGTGTAGCGACCGATCATGCGCGTGCCGCCGCGGTCGCCGCCGCCGCGACGTCAGCGAGAGAGTCGGCCGCTGCCTGCTCGAACTCGTCCTTGAACGTCGCGAGCTTCAGGCCGAGATCCGGGTCGCCCAGCGCCAGGATCTGGATCGCGAGGATCGCGGCGTTCGTCGAGTTGTTCAGCCCGACGGTGGCCACCGGCACGCCGGGCGGCATCTGCGCGATGGCGAGCATGGAGTCCATGCCGTCCAGCGCGCCACCGGAGATCGGCACGCCGATGACCGGCAGGGTCGTCAGGGCCGCGACGGCGCCCGGCAGCGCGGCGGCGAGCCCGGCGCCGGCGATCACCACCTGGATCTCCCGCGCGCGCAGCTTCCCGACGTACTCCGCGAGCGTGCGCGGGGCGCGGTGCGCCGAGAGGGAGACCTCCTCGTAGGCGACCCCGAAGCGCTCCAGGGTGGCGCCGGCCTTGCTCATGGTCTGGGTGTCCGACGGGGAGCCGTAGACGATCGCCACCCGCGGATCCGTCGAGCCGCCCCTTGCCCCGTTGCCCTGTGACGACTTGCCCTGCGACACGCTCACTCCTTCTTGTCCTGCTGGTCCTGCGACTGGTGAAGGTCGCCCACCCCGGAACCGGCGCGGTGGACGTCCACCGCGCCGCGCATCCGGGACGGGTCCCCGATGTCGGTGCGGTAGTGGGCACCGTCCAGCGAGATGCGGCTGATGGCCTCGTATGCCGATCCTCGCGCGGACTCGAGGTTCGAGCCGATGGCCGTGACGGACAGCACCCTGCCACCCGACGCGACCACCTGCCCCTGTTCGTCCCGGCGGGTCCCGGCGTGGAGCACGTCCACCCCCGCCAGCGCGCCGGCCGCGGCCAGACCACGGATGGGATCACCGAGCCGCGGGTTCGCCGGGTAGCCGGCGGCGGCGACGACCACGGTGATCGCGGCCCCCGACCGCCACACCGGCGGCCGCCGCCCGGAGAGCACGTCGGTCAGCGGCGTGTTGAGCAGTGCCAGGATCGCCTGTACCTCGGGGTCACCGAACCGAACGTTGAACTCGACCACACGAATGCCACGGGACGTCAGCGCCAGCCCGGCGTACAACAGACCGGTGAACGGGGTTCCCCGGCGGGCCATCTCGTCCACTGTCGGCCGGATCACCGTGCGGACCACCTCGGCGGTCAGGTTCCGCGGCGCCCACGGCAGCGGGGTGTAGGCCCCCATCCCGCCGGTGTTCGGGCCGGTGTCGCCGTCGCCGACCCGCTTGTGGTCCTGAGCGGGCAGCAGCGGCACCACCGAGCCGGACTCGGTGACGATCGCGAACAGCGAGACCTCGGGCCCGTCGAGGTACTCCTCGAGCACCACCCGGTCGTCCGGGCCACGCAGGCTCGCCCGGACGGCGTCGACGGCCGCGTCCCGGTCGGTGGTCACGGTGACGCCCTTGCCCGCGGCGAGACCGTCGTACTTCACGACGTACGGCGGGCCGAAACTATCCAGATCGGCCAGCGCCGAGGAGATCTCGGTGTGGTCCCGCGAATCGGCCGTGGGGACGCCCGCCGCTCGCATGATCTCCTTCGCGAACGCCTTGCTGCCCTCCAGTCGCGCGGCCGCGGCGGACGGGCCGAACGCCCGCAGCCCACGGGCCCTGATCTCGTCGGCCGCGCCGGCGACCAGCGGGACCTCGGGGCCGATCACCGTCAGATCGGCGCGCACCGACTCGGCGAGGGCGGCGACAGCATCCGGATCGTCGACCCGCAGCGGACGCGGCTCGGCCAACTCCGCCGTCCCCGCGTTGCCCGGGGCGCACACGAGCGAGCCGACATTGGGATCCCGGGCCAGCGCGCGGCACAACGCGTGCTCACGCCCGCCGGAACCGACGACGAGGACCTTCACAGCTCGGGGGAGGCCGGGGTGGCGGCCGCGGAAGTCACGGGGTCCAGGTTAGCGTGCACGTTGATCATCCTTTGCCTTGTGGCCCTGTCGGCGATGCCGTCCCGAGTGTCCCGGGGATCGACTGGTGCCAGCAATGTCCGCTTGCTCATCAGCAAGAAGAGACCACGACAGGACCCGTGCCGCCTCCACCGGCCACCGCCGTGTCGCATGGTCCGGGCCCCCGCCCGGCGCCCGGCTCGGGCCGCGGGGCTCCGGGGGGCGCGCGTCGGCGCTGTCGACGTCCTTTTATCCGTTTCGATGAAGCGCGGCGACTGAATGAGTGCATGGACTCACTCGATCACCACACTTCTCTGTGCGCGCCGGAAACGGCGCCGGTGGTGGAGATGGAATTAGATGTGGCTAATAGATTAAGAAGGCGGAAGGGCTACAGGCCCACGCCGGCCTGCCAGAGCATGTGAGCCATTCCGTGCACCAGGTGAAGTGCGCAACGGCGGGCGTCCACCTCGGCCATGCCCTCGACTATCGACGGGGCGTCGACGGGCCACACCTGCACCTCACGGCCGAGCACCGTCAGCGGCGCGGGGGCGTCGCGGCCCTCGAAGGTGCGTCCGTCCGGTTCGACGAACAGGTGCAGGGAGCGTCCCGGGGCCGGGAAACTCTCGCAGCGCCAGTAGAGGAGCGGCCAGGCATGCAGCCGCTCGCGGCGAAGGAGCCGGCGGCGTGCCGGTGTGGTCCCCGACCGACGTCCGTGCCGGCCGGTGGGCGGCGGACTGGCGGTGTCGGGGTCCGCGTCGTCCTCGCCACGGCGACGGTCCTGTCTGGAGTCGTCATCCCCGGCCCGTGCGGCGGCGCGGTCCATGGTTGACGTCCGGAGTCGTGGCGTGCCGTTCCAGTCGGGGACATCGTCGTGGGACCGTTCGGCGCGGCGGCCGTTCGTGCGGACGATGACCGGTGGGGTGAGGCGCTCGGCCGCGCAGAAGCCCAGGAAGTCGTCGATCTGGGCCTGGACGTGCTCGGCGATCGCCGCCGCCCGCTCGAGGCGCTGGGCCTCGGCGCGCTTCGAGCTGCGGATGGCGTGACTGCCGCGCAGGAGAACGTCGGTCAGGGTCTCCGGCAGCGCCTCGCCGGTGGGGGAGAAACCGACCGGCCACGTCGAGGGGTCGATGCCGTGGCGTAGCGGATGGTCAGGATGGACGGTGGGTGACCAGCGTGCCGGGCCTGGCTGGCGTGGCGCCGTCGCCGGCTCGAGTTCGGTCGAGGGTCGCGCGGTGGCGAGTGTCTCGTTCGTGATCTCGGAGCCGGCGCCGTCGGCGCCGTCGGCGTGCTCGTCGTCCCAGGAGGCCTGCGACGGGTATCCCGCCATCGCCACCACCCCCGGTCGTCGCCTACTGTGACCGGCCAAGCGTCGACCGTAACGCTCCGTAGTGCAACTCCGGCCCGACCCGATCACCGCGCGAGACTGTTCACCGCACGGGGGACCGGTCACGGCTCGGGTCTGGGCACGGCACGGGTGAGACTCTCGCCCGCGCGCCGGGCTGGCCGGGACCGGGCACGGCAGGGTGGACGGCTGTGGGGGCCGTGCCCGGGTCAGATCAGTTCGTTGATCACCAGGGTCTGGGCGCGGCCGGGGCCCACCCCGACCGCCGACACCGGGGCGCCCGCCATCTCCTCGAGTGTCGCCACATACGCCTGGGCGGCCTCGGGGAGATCGGCGAACCGGGTGACACCCGAGATGTCCTCGTGCCACCCAGGCAGCTCGACGTAGATCGGTTTCGCGTGGTGGAACTCCGTCTGCGTCATCGGCATCTCATCGGTGCGCTGACCGTTGATCTCGTAGCCCACGCAGACCGGCACCGTGTCGAAGCCGGAAAGTACGTCGAGTTTGGTGAGGAAAAGGTCGGTGAGGCCGTTCACCCGGACTGCGTAGCGGGCGATGACCGCGTCGAACCAGCCGGTGCGCCGGGCCCGGCCGGTGGTGACCCCGAATTCTCCGCCGATGCGGCGCAGCTCCTCGCCGACCTTGTCGTCGAGCTCGGTCGGGAACGGGCCGGCGCCGACCCGGGTCGTGTACGCCTTGATGATCCCGATCACCCGGTTGATGCGGGTGGGGCCGATGCCGGCGCCGGTCGCGGCGTAGCCGGCGGTCGGGTTCGAGGAGGTCACAAACGGATACGTGCCGTGGTCGACGTCCAGGAGGGTGCCCTGGGAGCCCTCGAGGAGGACGACCTTGCCCTCGCGCAGGGCGGTGTCGAGGAGCAGGCCGGTGTCGGCGATGTGCGGGGTCAGCCGCTCGGCGTAGGCGGCGTACTCCTCGACGACCTCGTCGACCTCGATGCGCCGCCGGTTGTAGACCTTGGTCAGGACCTGGTTCTTCTCCCGCAGCGCCAGCTCCAGCTTCTGCCGGAAGATGCCGGGGTCGAGCAGGTCCTGCACCCGGATGCCGGTGCGGGCGACCTTGTCCCCGTACGCAGGGCCGATGCCCCGGCCTGTCGTGCCGATCCGGGCCTTGCCCAGGTACCGCTCGGTGACCCTGTCCAGGGCGCGGTGGTGCGGCATGATCAGATGGGCGTCCGCGCTGATGAGCAGACGGGAGACGTCGACCCCGCGGGCCTGTAGGCCGTCCATCTCCGAGAGCAGCACACCGGGGTCGATCACGACGCCGTTACCGATCACCGGAACGCAGTCGGTGCGGAGCACACCGGACGGAATCAGGTGCAGGGCGTAACTCTCCGCACCGATCACCACCGTGTGTCCGGCGTTGTTGCCACCCTGGTAGCGGACGACGTAGTCGACGGCGCCGCCCAGGAGGTCGGTCGCCTTTCCTTTTCCCTCGTCGCCCCACTGGGCGCCGATGAGGACTAGTGCGGGCACCGGGCGAGGTTACTAGGGATATGGGCCCGTCGTGGTCCGTCCGCCAGACCCTGCGGGCCGGCGGCGGCGTTCCGTGGCCGGATGGCGGCTATGCGAGACCGAGTTCCGCGGCCGCGGCCGGGTCGCTGTCCGTGAGGAACTGCCGGCACCGGGCCGCCTCCTCGCCATCGTTGATCTCCGCCGCGGCGCGGGAGAGCGCGGCCAGCGCCCGCAGGAAGCCGCGGTTCGGCTCGTGGGACCACGGGACCGGCCCGTGCCCCTTCCAGCCGGACCGGCGGAGCTGGTCCAGGCCCCGGTGGTACCCGGTCCGTGCGTAGGCGTACGCCTCCACCGGGCGCCCGGCGCGCAGCGCGTCCTCGGCGAGGACCGCCCAGCCGAGGCTGATGGCCGGGAACCGGGCGGCGACCGTGTCCGGCGTGTCGCCGGCCCGTAGCGCGTCCGCGGCCGCCGCGTCGGAGGGCAGCAGCGTGGGCGGCGGGCCCGACAGGAGGTTCTGGTTCGCGGGCGGTGTCGTCATGACCTCATCCTGCCCGACGCCGGAGCCGTTCCGGGGCCGAGCCGCCCGCGGACGGCCACTGAACGGCCACGGACGGCCGCGGGCCCCGCCGGCATCGCGTCGGCGCCCCGTCGGCGTCGTGCCGCCGCCGGCCCTACTTCTCCTGTGTCAGTCGATTTCTTCCGTAGTCTGTCTGTTGGTTTTTAGATTTCTGCTTGACGGCAATCGAGGGCCGGGCGGACCACGACACGGGCGCGGAGGCGAGATCGGGACCAGCCCGGGACCACAGCGCCCTCGTGGAACCTCGTGCCAACGAGGCATAGCCCGACCTGCCAGACGGTCATGAGGACCCGGCGCCCGTCATCCGGAGGTACGCGTGGCCGCCGCAGGTCCGGCGCCGTCCGCGGTCCTGGCGGGTGGCGACGGCGATGTCAGGGGCTCGGGCACCGCGGTCCCGCCCGGCCTGGCCCCACGCCCGGCCTGGTCTCGCTGCGGGTGGGCGGGCGCGCACGACGCCCGGCCCGGCGACATCCAGGCCCCGAGGCGCCTTGACATAGACGCCGCGCGACGTCCCGACGTGGCACCGCAGGCCGTCAGCGCCGGGCCGTGGCAGCCGCCAGCCGCTGACGGCGCTGTCAGCCGCTGGGAGCGGATGCGGGTGCCCCGGCCGCCGGTCGTGCCGCCAGCCGGCTGACGGCGCTGTCAGCCACCCTTGGGGGTGCTGCCGACGGTGTGAGGGCGCTGCCGGCCGTCTCAGGGCGTGCGACAGCTGTCGACGCTGTCAGCTGTCGGCAACGTCCGCTGGCGCCGCCGACGTCGGCCGTCGACGGTGGTGTCAGGTGAAGCCGGCGGTGCCGGGGTGCCTGGCGGCGCTGGTGGTGTCAGCCGCTGACGGTGGCGTTCCACAGGTTCTGGCCGACCACGCCGGGCTGACCGTCACTCACTCGGGTGAGGTACGAGTAGAGCGCGGCGATGCCCTGCGATTCCGGGCCGAACTTGCCGTCGACGGTCAGGACGAACCGGCGGTCGCGCATCTCTGCCTGCCATATGAAGGCGTCCGCGCGCACGTCGTCGCCCATACCGACGTTCAGCGCCTCGCCGCCGAACTGGCCGCCGACCTCAGCCCGAGCGCGCTCGAGCGTCATAGGCGGCTCGGCCGGCGTCAGGGCCTGGGCGATCACGTCGCCGCCGGCACCGGACGACGCCGGCGCCGGGCCGTTCCTCGTGAGGCCGAGCTTGCTGGTGCAGCCGGGCCATGGTGACCAGCCGCGGCTGTTGTACAGCTTGTACGCGGCCTCGTCCTGCATCGCGGGAGGAGCCTGGTCGGGTCGGCCGGGGTAGCCCAGGCCCGTCCAGGTGCGCTGGTCGAACTGGTAGGCACCGTAGAAGCCGTTGCCGGTGTTGATGGCGTAGTTGCCGCCCGACTCGCACTTGCGGAGCTTCGCGAAGTCGTCGGCAGTCGCCGCTCCCGCGGGAGCGGCGGTCACCGCGAGCCCGGTGCCGACCAGCGCCGTCACGGCGCCGGTGGTGCGCAGGACCCGAGTCGCGGTGGACGGTCCCTGGGTCGCTCGGTGCCTTCCGCCACGGCCATTGGAACGGGCGGGAACACGATCATGCGATCGCATCAGAGTCCTTCCCGTCGCCTACGGGGTGAGCTGTCGGGTTCGGGCTGGAAGTTGCCCGGTCGGCGCCGCTGGCCCGGAGCCCGTCCTCGCGGATCGGTGTGCTCCCGGCCGCACGTTTCGCCGGCTTAACCCCTAGGACGCCGGGGGGGCGTCCGGATGGTGGGTCCCCCGCTCCTGCCCGATGTTGTCCGTGCTCGTTCCGGCCATGGGGACGGGGGCAGGACTCGGCGTCCGTCCGCATGACCTCGCCCGGGGAGGCGAGTGGGCGGAACTGTAGCGAGATCTAGCTAGACGGCGCAAATTCGGGCGGCTAGTGGGGGATGCGAAAGGACCACATCGGAGCTACCCGAATGGGCTGATTGACGAGTGACGTAGCCGATTGTGACGAGACGCACTGATCCGGATGACGTTACCGCCAGGCCGCGGACGGCCGTCCGCCGGGGTGGGTCGGGCCGCGTGCCGTCGCGTCTGGACGGCTCCTCGAAAGTATTTTTGTCGTTCGTTTGTAGTTTTTTCCTAGATAATTACGTTTTGTATATCTAACATGACTATATGTAGGTTGATGGGGTTGTGGGCCCGGGGGCACGGGGCGCGGCGGAGGGAGGACCTGCACGGGCGACGGGATCGGGCTGGCCGTCCGCGGCGGGCGTGTCCCGGCCTGTGTGGGACACGCCCGCCCGCCGGGATCACCGGCGTGGACGGCTCCTCCTGCGGCCTGGGCCGGAGGAGATCATGCGGCGGGCTCGACCTAGCAGAGTCGGCGGCGGATCACGCGCCGCGGCGACTTGGCTGTCGGAGGGTTCGTCCGATCATCGGGTGGATCACGGATGAGAACACGGCCCCCGGCATCGGGACTTCGACGCCGGCTTGCCGCCTGAGTCCGTACCGCCTCCCGTGCCGCGCGGATCGTTGGGGCGATCCGCGCACCGGCCCCCGCCCGCACGGCGGGGTCTGCCCCGTGCGGGCGGGTCATACGGTCCTGGCGCCGGCGGGTCTTCGCCGCGGACGAACCGGGGCGACGCAGAGTGCCGAGCTCGTGCTGGTGGGGGAATCGCGGTTGCGACAGCACGTGGTCGGCCGCGGGCGGGATGTCCGGAGACACACCGGCTGGGCGGAGTTGGAACACGGATGATTCGCCGGCGCCCGGTTCGAGGGCCTGAGTCCATGGAGGGATGGCTCACCGCGACGGGCGCGGGTGGGATGCCTCGTCCGGGGGAAGGACGCCTTGCGAAGGGGGCTCGACCGGTGCGTGGGGGCCACCGCGACCGGACGGCGGCGTGGGGGCGGCCGTCAGGAGGGTGCGGTGGGTCGGTTCAGGCCAGCGGGGGAGCGGGCGCCGCGTGCGGCGGTGGCCGTCAGACGGCCCGGCTGGTGACCGAGTGCGCCGGTCGGCAGACGTCAGCCGAAGGTGGCCGCCCAGGTCTGCGGACCCAGGACGCCGTCCACCACGAGGCCGCGTGCGGCCTGGAAGTCACGCGCCGCGGCCGCGGACCGTGGTCCGTAGCTGCCGTCGACCGTGAGGGGGTAGCCGAGGGAGGTCATCTTGGCCTGCCAGGAGCGGACTTCGTCGCTGACCTGGTTGACCATCGACGCGGTGTATGTCCGCGTCAGGTTCGGGACGCCCGCGGCTGCGGGCTGGGCGACCAGCGAGGTGCGCTCGGCCGCTCTGGACGCCTGGACCCCGGCGCCTGATGACGACGCGCCGGGCAGGAGCTGCTCGGAGCCCATTCCGCTCCCGCAGACCGGCCACTGGCCGAACCCGGAACGGAGTGCGAGTTGCAGTGCCGCTGCGTCCTGCACGGCGGGCGGAGCCGTGTGTGGCAGCCCCGAGTAGCCGAGGCTGCGCCAGGTGCCTGGCGAGAACTGGTAAGCGCCATAGTAGCCGTTACCGGTGTTCGTCGTGTAGTTACCGCCGGACTCGCATTGCCGTAGACCTTCCCAGGTCGTGGCGGCGTTGGCCGGCTGGCTCAGGGCGAGTGTTCCGCCGACCGCCGCGGCGATGACGGGGACGGAGACGAGAGTGCGGGCCCGGCTGCGGGTACTGCTGCGGCGTTGTCGGCCACTGGTACGTGCGTCGGACATGCGTGAGTTTTCCTTCCCCACGCCTGCGAGGTGAGCTGTCGGGTTCGGGCAGGGAAAAAGCCCGGCCGCCAAGTCAGGAACTCCGGAAATCCTGTGCCTTCGGCAACGGAGGACAAGCTTCCTCCTCGTGCCGTCGGCGTTAGCGGCTTCACCCCAAGGTCCCCAGAATCGGCGACCGGGTATTGGTTCCCCCGCTCCTGCCATCGGGTTTCTGTTTCCAACGGATGGGGGCAGGGATTCGGCGTGCCACCCGTCGGGTGCCCGGCCTGTCTCCGGGCACGGCGAAGACCATAACCACGCCGTCAGGTCGAATGACAAGCACTGAATGCCTCGGGTGAAAAAGAGCACACCGTCCGGTGGCTGCTTGAGGTTTGATCACGGTGCTGGTATCGCGCGCGCATGCGCGCTCATTAACTTGGCGACCGCGTCGTGGAGGGTGGTTCGTACCGACAGATCACACTGGTGAAAGATCGTTACCATTGGGCGTGCTGTCGGCAATCAAGCCGAATATGCGAGAAGGCTACCCGCGGCCGGCCAGGCCGTCATCAAGCAGCTAGAAAATTCATATCGTCGTGCTGATACCAGCCCGCATGCCGTGATGTGTGAGAAACGCAACTGTAACTATGAGTTAACTTGTTGGGGTGTTTCTGTGACTGCTTGCGGGGTGGTGGCGTCCCTCGGGGTCGGGTCGGTACGTCCCATTCGTCCCTCGGATCGATCTTGGCTGAGGTGGGTCCGTGTGTGTCTCTCGCCCGTGATCGGGCGATCGCGTGGGCTGTCTGGTGCCTCTCTGCGTGCCCCGAAGTAGCCCCGTTCGGGCGGGAATCCGAGCTGTCCCGCGGGCCCACGGGCGGGGCGGCTCGCGGTTCGGCCACGGCGTGCGTCTCGGGGCGGGCCGGAAGAGGTATCACCGGGGCGCACGAACGGGTGCGCTCGGGTCACCGCGGCAGCAGCGTTCGGCGCGCGGCCGCATGTGTCGGCATGTGTCGGGTAGGACGCATCGGGGCCGCTGAGACACATAGGAGCCCACGCGAACGCTGCGTCCGGTGTGGACTCCGATGGGTCGTGCGCGTGGTCTCGGCAGGCTTTACCCGATCCGCAACCCATGAGGGGCCTGTGGTGGGCTGTGGGCTTCGGAGTGTCCTGGGTTGGTATGGGCGCCGATGTCGCGCCGACCGCCCGCACGATCTTCATGAGGCCTCGCCGGGCGGGTGACGCCTCGCGTCCACATCGAGGGTGCGCTTCCGCATGGATAGGAGCGGGTGCACACTCTGTTCCGAGTTGGCGCCGTGTGCTCCGCTGGGCACCGCGCGCCCACGATAGCTTTGTGTGCCTATTTGGGCACTATGCGTCCCGGGTGTCATTGGGTGTCCGGATGGCACTGAGCGTCCCGGATGGCACTGGGCGTCCCGGGCGGCATCGGGCGGCACCGGGTGTCGGGCGGCACCGGGCGAGGGGCCCCGTCCCGGGTAAACGGTGCGTGTCCCGACAGGTACCTCATTGTTCCCGGGGAATGTGGTCCCCCGGGCGTGCGGCGCTCAGGGGGTTCCGGTGCCGCCCTCCGCGGCCGCGGACGCTCGGCCGACCGAAGAGCAATGAGGAGACACGGCGTCGAGACATAGGGAGAGCGGAGCCATGGGGAGAACAGTGCCATGTGCGGCCGAGGGCCACAGCCCGGGACACATGGACTCCGCGGGGCATAGATGTACTCCCGGGGACAGGCGTCCCCGGGAGGGAGAGGAACGGATCAGGTGACCGTCGGGCCGTGAACCGGACGAGGCTGGTCAGACCCCGATCGACCGGCCGGCGGACCGCAGGTCGTCACAGGCCTGGGCGACCCGGGCGGCCATGGCGGTTTCGGCGGCCTTGCCGTAGGTGCGCGGGTCGTAGGCCTTCTTGACCCCGACCTCACCGTCCACCTTGAGGACACCGTCGTAGTTGCGGAGCATGTGGTCGACGATCGGCCGGGTGAACGCGTACTGGGTGTCGGTGTCCACGTTCATCTTGATGACGCCGTAGTCGAGCGTTTCGCGGATCTCGGAGAGGTCCGACCCACTGCCGCCGTGGAAGACCAGGTTGAACGGCTTCGCGTCGGCGGCCAGGCCGAGCTTCTCGGCCACGTGCTGCTGACCCTCGCGCAGGATCGAGGGTCGGAGCTTGACGTTCCCCGGCTTGTAGACGCCGTGCACGTTGCCGAACGTCGCGGCCAGCATGTAGCTGCCCTTTTCTCCGGTGCCGAGAACCTCGGCGGTGCGGAACATGTCGCCGGGGGTGGTGTAGAGCTTCTCGTCGATGGCGCCTACGACGCCGTCCTCCTCACCACCGACGACACCGATTTCGACTTCCAGCACGATGCGCGCCGCGCGACAGTCGGCGAGCAGCTCGTCGGCAATCTTGAGGTTCTCCTCGAGCTCGACCGCCGAACCGTCCCACATGTGGGACTGGAAAAGCGGGTCGCGGCCCTGCGCCACACGCTCCTTCGAGATGGCGATCAGCGGGCGGATGTAGGTGTCCAGCTTGTCGGCGGGGCAGTGGTCCGTGTGCAGCGCGATGTTCACCGGGTATGCCTTGGCGACGTGGTGCGCGTATTCGGCGAGCGCTTCCGCGCCCAGCACCATGTTCTTGATGGTCGTTCCCGAGAGGAACTCGGCGCCGCCGGTCGACACCTGGACGATTCCGTCGCTGCCGGCTTCCGCGAAACCCCGGAGCGCGGCATTGAGGGTCTGCGACGAGGTCACGTTGATGGCGGGGTAGGCGTAGGCGTTCGACTTCGCCCGGCTGAGCATCTCGGCGTAGACGTCTGGGCTGGCGATGGGCATCGGTGGAACTCCTCGAAAGGTGTAGGGGCGCCGCGGCCGGCTGGCGGCACACACCGCCCGCGGGCCTTGGCGCCGGCCGCGCCGCCGAACCCGCCACCGGATCCCTGGATCCCCATGAGTCCGGTCGCGCCCGACGCGTGCCGACGGCAGGTGTAGGCCGAAGGGTATGCCGTCGCGCGCCTCGGACGGGTGTGGTTCCACGCGACATCGCCGGAAGGCGGCTGGATGTCTCCTCCCCGCCCGCCGCGCCCGGCAGACTGGCCGAGTGGACATCGAGAGCCTCTCCGGGATGACCCTCTACGTCATCCTCTTCGCGGTGATATTTGCGGAGAGCGGGATCCTGGTCGGCTTCTGGCTTCCAGGGGACACCATCCTGTTCGCGGCCGGTCTGGTCGCCGCGGATCCGGCCGCGGACGTGTCAATCGTCGTGGTCGCGGTCGGTGTCGCGGTGGTGGCCAGCGCCGGCGCCGTGGTGGGCTATGCCACCGGCAGCCACCTGGGCCGGCCCTACCTGGAACGCCGACACGCGCGGGCACTCGGCCGAACCGAGGAGTTCTACCGCCGGTTCGGCGCGGTGACCCTGATCGCGGCCAGGTTCGTCCCCTGGGCGCGGACGTTCGCTCCGGTGCTGGCGGGCGCGGTGGCGATGCCGCGGCACCGGTTCGGTGTGGCCGTGGTCATCGGCGCCGTCGTCTGGGGGACGGGCCTGACCCTGCTGGGCTACGAGGCCGCCTCGATCCCGGGCCTGCGGGACGCGGCGCTGTGGATCGCGCTGGTGGTCATCGTCGTGTCCGTCCTGGCGGGGGCGGTCGGTGAGCTGCTCCGCCGGCGGGTAGCGCGGCCGCGGGGCCTGGCGGCTCCAGCGGGACCAGCGGGACCAGTGGGACCAGCCCGCACTGAGCGGGTCCCAGGAGATCCCGGCGACGGGACCACCTCGGACTGACCCCTTATATGCCTGGTCGGTGGGTTCGTCCTGGCCCGGCCGGACCCCTACGGCTACAGATCGCTAGTCTCTTCGGGTGAGCGAGCGGCCGGCAAGCCGATCACACAGAGGGTCCGAATGCACTCAGAGCGTCCTGAACGTGACCGGGCTGCGCCGTCCGGTCCGGGCTTGCGTGTACGGCCGGGCTCGCATGCGCGACCGGGCTCGCGTGCGCGGCCGGCCCTGCGTGCGCGGAGTTCGCGCGCCGCGGACCCGGCCGGCCCCGCGGGCCCGGTCCAGGACGTGGTCCGTGGCCGGCGGCACCGAAGACGTCCCACGCCCGGGCGGC
>NZ_UBIZ01000043.1:0-747 GCF_900465275.1 Parafrankia sp. Ea1.12
GGTGTGTGGGTCGATCGTGAAGAAACTGCCGCTCAACGTCCGGGAGTGGGCCTGTCGTGGCTGCGGCACGGTCCACGACCGGGACGTGAACGCGGCGGTCAACATTCTGGCCGCGGGGCTCGCGGTGGCTGCCTGTGGAGATGGAGTGAGACCGCCTCGCTCCTGAAGCGAGGAGGCGTCCGTTGATGAAGCAGGAACCCGCACCGCGAGGTGTGGGAATCCCGGTCTTCAGGCCGGGGAGGAGGTCAAAGTCGGCGGATGGCTGGACCAACTGCCGCTCGAGGCTGTCGAGGCGGAACCGGATCTGCTCGACGCGGCCGCGCACGTCGCCTCGGCCCGGGGCCAGCAGGGCCCCGCCCGTCATCGGTCCCCCGCGGCGGCCGCCGCGGTCTCCGAGACGGACCGGCTGGCCCGGCGGCTGGCGGACATCCGGCGGGACCGGCGCCTGCATGCCGAGGCCGAGGCCGCGCTCGCCCGGTCGGAGCACGAGACGACGGCGCTCCTGCACGCCCACATCGCCGGTGTGTCCGGCGGCCCCGAGACGCCGAGGGCCGCGGACGCTCCGCCGGGCACCCCGTTACTCGGCCTGGTGCCGGGGCCCAGAAGCGCCGGTCTGGAAGCGGCCCGCCGCGGGGATCCGTTCCCAGGCCCACTCGCGGGCCGGCCGGACGTCACCGGCCCCGTCCCCCCGGACGGGACGACCGCCCTCGTGTCCAGGGACGACCGTCTCGTCGCCGGGACCGGGAC
>NZ_UBIZ01000033.1:0-582 GCF_900465275.1 Parafrankia sp. Ea1.12
GGTCAGAGAACCATGGCATGCACGGAATCTCCAAGCACGAGAACCGGGAGATCCCGCGTCCGCCCGTCGGAGTGATGACCGGCGGGACGTCCAGGGAACGCCGAGGCGGTAATCCTGGGATGCACGGACACGGGAAGTCGGACACGCCAATAGTACCTGTGAACCTGCCGAACAAGCCCGTGCGAGCGGGTGCGGAGGCGGGGGAGGGAAGGGGCGTGGCCAAGGGGAACACGACCAGCGAAACACGTCCCGGACGCAGAGCCGGGCCAGGCGTGTCAAGCCCGTTGGATCGTGTGCGCCTAGCCGCACGGCAGGACAAGGGAATACGGTTCACCGCGCTGCTCCACCACGTGGACCTGGACCGTCTGCGGGCTGCCTACCGGGCGATCCGCCCGCAGGCCGCGCCGGGCGTGGACGGGGTGACGTGGCGGGAGTACGGGCAGGACCTGGAGGGCAACCTGCGGGACCTGCACGCCCGGATCCACTCGGGGCGTTACCGGGCGAGTCCCTCGCGGAGGGTGTACATCCCGAAGGCGGACGGGCGGCTGCGGCCGCTCGGTATCGCCACGCTGGAGGACAAGA
>NZ_UBIZ01000529.1:0-680 GCF_900465275.1 Parafrankia sp. Ea1.12
TCTACGGCGGCGGTATCAGCCGCGAGGGCTCCCTGATCGATATGGGCGTCGAGCACGGCATCATCCGCAAGTCCGGTGCCTGGTACACCTATGACGGTGACCAGCTCGGCCAGGGCAAGGAAAACGCACGGTCATTCCTCCGCGACAACCCGGATCTGGCCAACGAGATCGAAAAGCGGATCAAGGAGAAGCTCGGCCTCTCCCCGACGCTGGACGCCGACGCTCCCCCGCCAGTCGCGGTGAACCTCTGACCAGGGCGTGATGTACGGCTCCAATGCGTCCGGCCAGGGCAGGCCTTCGCGCTGATTGTCGGGCGTGATCAAGTGATGGGTCGAGGTGCGGTCGTTCCGCAACATCCGCCGCGGCCACTACGAGCTCGCCGTCGACATCGACCCGAGGCTGCGGCTGGCCGCCGCGTTCACCGAACTCGCTGCTGCCGTCTGACCGAAGGTCA
Source organism: Parafrankia sp. Ea1.12 (assembly GCF_900465275.1). NCBI lineage: Bacteria > Bacillati > Actinomycetota > Actinomycetes > Frankiales > Frankiaceae > Parafrankia > Parafrankia sp. Ea1.12. The sequence continues at coordinate 455 of NZ_UBIZ01000529.1, forward strand.
CCATGGCCGCTGGCATGCCTCGCCTCCTCAGAACGCAACACCGTCACGTCACGTACCCGCCATCTGGCGCACAGCGACGCAGCGTCCCAGTCTGACTCGGCTAGTGCGCTGGCCACGAATGTTCTCTGGTTCGGTTCAGGCGGCGTGTGATCGTGGTCGGCCCCAGCGTTGTTGGCGTTCGGAGCGGACGCGGGTGCGTTCGCGGCGTTGAGCGGCCAGGACGGTG
>NZ_UBIZ01000036.1:0-627 GCF_900465275.1 Parafrankia sp. Ea1.12
AGAGCAGCCTCGCTCTGCGGCTGGTCCCGGACGATCTGTGGGAGCTGGTGGAACCGCTGCTGCCCCGGTTCGAGACCCGCCACCAGGGTGGTGGGACCGCGCCGATAGAGGATCGGGCGGTGTTCACCGCGGTGGTCTACGTGCTGACCTCGGGGTGTGCCTGGCGGCATCTGCCGGCCGAGTTCGGGGTGTCGGTGCCCACGGCGCACCGTCGGTTCCAGGCCTGGACCCGGGCGGGTGTCTGGCCCCGGCTGCATCGGAAGATCCTTGATCTGCACGGTGCGGCCGGGCAGGTCGACTGGTCGTCGGTGATCGTGGACGCGGCCAGTCTCCGCGCGAAAAAGGGGGAAGCCTGACCGGTCCGAACCCGGTCGATCGCGGCAAACCGGGCTCGAAAATCCATGTCCTGACCGACGCGGACGGGCTGCCGCTGGTCGTGGCGGTCTCCACGGCGAACCTGCACGACAGCGGGGCCTTCGTCCCACTGGTGGCCAGTATCCCGGCGATCCGTTCCCGCCGCGGGCCGCGGCGACGCCGACCGGACAAGCTGCGGGCGGACAAGGCCTACGACCGCCCGGATCTGCGGCGTTTCCTGCGCCGGCGTGGCATCGCGGTACGTATCGCCGC
>NZ_UBIZ01000020.1:0-535 GCF_900465275.1 Parafrankia sp. Ea1.12
AGCAGGCGTACGAACATGGCTGACCATCATGCGGCCGGCCCCGCGCCGGCGCATCGCCCCAGGTCACAGGCTCAGGCCGACTTCTGGCACCCCACAGGATCGGCGAGTGAGCCAAAATCCCTGCTCATGGCTCACGGACGAGTTTCGGGCACCCACAGGGCCGGTATCCCAAGTCTCTGGCTGGCACTCGCAGGCTCGTGAGGGTCTCGGATCGGCGCTGACCGGCACGGCCGTCGCCCGACAACCAGGCGAGATTTCTAGGTGCGGGTGGGTCATTTTCCTCTGGTTGATAGTGAGTTCACTGTGTGACGGTGGCTGTTCGTGTCGTCGGTGTCAGCACGGCGGGTGTGCTGGGAAGGTGACGGCCAGCCAGGAACGGGAGCGATGCGGGATGCACGAGCATCTGCGGCGGTTCGGGACCGACCCGGATTCCACCGACCCTGTGGGGTGCCAGAAGTCGGCTTGGGCCCGTGAGCTGGGGTGATGCGACGGTGCGGCGGCCGGCATGATGGTCAGCCATGTTCGTACGCCTGCT
>NZ_UBIZ01000151.1:0-18464 GCF_900465275.1 Parafrankia sp. Ea1.12
ACGAGCTGAACAACGCCGGTGCGACCGACGAGGAGATCGACAAGATCACCTGGCAGAACGCCTGCCGGTTCTTCAACTGGGACCCGTTCTCCGAGATCCCCAAGGAGCGCGCGACCGTCGGCGCCCGCCGGGCCATCGCCACCGACGTCGACACCGCCATCCGGTCCCGCAAGGAATGGGCCCGCATCTTCGCGGAGAAGCACCCCGAGACCATCTGAGAACGCACGCCCTGGCCGGCTCCCGCTCCACCGGAGTCGGAGTCGGCCAGCGGCACGAAAACGAAAAGACCCGGCGCGACGCACCCACCTCGTTGTGGCTGCGCCGCGCCGGGCGTCGTTTCCGGCCCCCCTCGGGACGTCCACCACGCCGCACCCGCGGTGGACGTCCCGGGCCGTGCTACGGGGCGATCTCCAGGACGATCTTCCCGATGGCGTGGCCGTCGGCCACATAGCGCAGCGCCGCCGCTGTCTCGTCGAAGGTGAAGCTGGCGCCGATGTGCGGCACCGCCCTGCCCGCGGCGAACAGTTCCATGAGCTCCCGCTCGTTGCGCTGGAGCTCGTCCGGCGCGTGCGTACCCAGGTCGCGCAGCTGCATCCCGCCGATCTGGATGCCCTTGAGCAGCACCAGGTTGAGCGGGATCCGCGGGATCGAGCCCGCGGCGTAGCCCACCGTGACGAACCGGCCGCGCCAGCGCAGCGAACGCAGCGCGGGCTCGGCCAGGTCGCCGCCGACGGGGTCGATGACCACGTCGGCGCCGTCCGGGAGGGTCTCCTTCAGCGCCTTGCGGAGGTCGTTCGCGCGGTGGTCGATGAGGTGGGTGGCGCCGTTGGCGGCCGCCACCTCGAGTTTGCGCGCGGACGACGCCACCGCCGTCACCGTGGCGCCCAACGCCGCCCCGAGCTGGACGGCGGCGAGGCCCACCCCGCCACCCGCGCCGAGCACGACGAGCTGCTCGCCGGGCTGCAGCCGGGCCACCGACCGGAGCATGTGGTACGAGGTGCGGTGCGCCACGCCGAAGGCGGCGGCCACGGTGTCGGCGATGCCGTCCGGCGTGCGGGTGATGCCGGCGGCCCGCGCCACCGCGACCTCGCCGAAGGCACCGACCATGCCGGTGCCGAACACGCGGTCGCCGACGGACACGCCGGTCACGTCCGCACCGACCGTCTCGACGACACCGGCGAACTCGCTGCCGGGAACGAACGGCGGCGGCACCTTGATCTGGTACTCACCCGCGACCAGCAGGACGTCGGAGTAGTTCACCGCCGCCGCGTGCACCCGCACGCCGACCTGGTCGGGCTGCGGCTCGGGAGCGGGGAACTCCTCGACGTGGACGACCTCGGGCGGCCCGTACTCGCGGCAGACCGCGGCGCGCACCTCAGCCCACCCGGCCGCTGACGCGCGGGCGCAGCCCGGTGACGGTGAGCGGGCGGCGCATGGTCACCGGCCCTTCCACTGCGGCGTGCGCTTCTGGATGAACGCCATCGCGCCCTCCTTGGCGTCCTCGCTCTTGAACACCGCCGGCGAGAGCTGCGCCATGCGCTCCTGCCCGCGCGCGGGGTCGGCCGCGGCGGCCCGGACGATCTCCTTGGTCGCGGCGACGGCGAGCGGGCCGTTGGCGGCGATGCGCTCGGCGAACGCCAGCGCCGCCTCGAGCACCTTCTCCGGTTCGGTCACCGCGTTGACCAGGCCGAGCTGCTGGGCGCGCGCGGCGTCCACGGTGTCGCCGGTGAGGGTCAGCTCCAGCGCGAGGGCGAGGGGGATCCGGCTGGCGATGGCGACCGCGCCTCCGCCGGCCGCGAGCAGGCCTCGCTTGACCTCGGGCAGGCCGAACTTCGCCGCCGAAGAGGCCACGACGACGTCACAGGAGAGCAGCAGCTCGAAGCCGCCGCCGACCGCGGTGCCGTTCGCGGCGCCGACGAGGGGGACCTTGACGTCGCCGCTCATCAGCCGGTCGAAGGCCGCCCGGCCCTCCTTGTCCTCCGGGGCGATCTGGGAGAAGCCCCCGCCCGAGGTGAAGGCCTTCAGGTCCATCCCGACGCAGAACGCCTTCTCACCCGCGGCGGTCAGCACGGCCACCCGGATGTCGGGGTCCGACTCCGCGGTGAGGATCGCCGAGCCGATGGCGCTGAGCAGCGCGGGGGTCAGGGCGTTGCGGGCCTCGGGCCGGTTGAGGCGGATGACCAGCACCGCCCCGACCCGTTCCAGCAGGATGTCCGCGGTGCTGGTGTCGGTGTCGGTCATCGCTTGTAGTCCGTGCTCTCCGCGAGGTCGGCGGCCTCCTGCATGGCGCCGAGCACGATCGGGCCGAACGTCAACAGCTTCTCGTCGTCACCCGCCCGCTGGAAGCCCTGCTCGAGGACGATGGCGAGCTTGAACTTGCAGAGGATCAGGTAGTAGTCGTAGTCGTCGACCTGCCGGCCGGACACCTCCGCGTAGTGCGCGAGGAGCTGGGACTTCGTCGGCATCGCGTAGAGATCCGCGTAGCTCTTGCCGATCAGGTCGGTCGAGCTGGTGTCCTCGGGCCAGCTCTGCAGCATCCAGGCCAGGTCGAGCTTGGGGTCGCCGACCGTGCCCATCTCCCAGTCGACGATGGCGGCCAGCTTCGCGGGCGCCCCGTGCTGGAACATCACGTTCGCGAACTGGTAGTCGCCGTGCATGAGCCCGGGGATGTAGTCGATCGGCCGGTGCGTGCGCAGCCACTGCGCGGCCACGTCGAAGCCGGGCAGCTCCCGCTTCTTGATGCGGTTCAGGAAGGCCGTCCAGCGGTCGACCTGGCGCTCGTGGAAGTCGTCGGGGCGGCCGAGGCCCTCCAGGCCGCGGGCCTTCCAGTCGACCTTCGACAGCAGCGCGATGCCCTCGGCGAGCTGGTAGGACAGCCCCTTGCGGAGTTCGAGGTCGGAGTTGAACGGCTCCGGCCAGACACCGCGCTGGCTCATCGGCGACCAGCCGTCCACGAAACCCATGATGTAGAAGGAGCGGCCGAGGACGGAGGCGTCCTCGCACATGCCGAGCGCCGCGGTGTGCGGGACGTCGGTCCCGTCCAGGGCCTCGATGATGCGCCACTCGCGCAGGATGCCGGCGTCGCGGCTGGCGGGCGCCCCCGCCGGCGGGATGCGCAGCGCTCCGTGCAGGTCACCGCGGCGGATCTCGTAGATCTCGTTCTGCGTGCCACCGGAGACGTAACGGTGCTCGATCGGCTCGCCCTTGCCGGCGAGTCCGGCCTCGTCCATCCACGTGGCGAGGCGCTCGATGTCGATCACAGGTTCCCCACTTCGAGTTCCAGGTACTCGGCGTACTTCTCGCGCGCCGCGGCGAGGCGCTTGGGCAGGTGCTCGGTGGGCCACAGGTCGTCGGTGGGCTTGTAGTCGCGCAGCACCTGCTTGGCCACGGTGACCTTGTGCACCTCGGTCGGCCCGTCGGCGAGGCCCATCACGAACGAGCCCATCACCATCTGGCTGAAGGGCATCTCGTTGCTCGCGCCGAGCGCGCCGTGCACCTGCAGCGCCCGCGAGGCGATGTCGTGCAGGACCGCGGGCATGACCACCTTGACCGCGGCGATGTCCTTGCGGACCTTGCGGTAGTCCTTGTGCTTGTCGATCGACCACGCCGTGTAGAGCACGAACAGCCGGAACTGCGCCAGCTGGGCGTACGAGTCGGCGATGAAGCCCTGGACGAACTGCTTGTCGGCCAGCAGGCTGCCCTGGGTGCTGCGGCTCAGCGCGCGCTCGCACATCATGTCCAGCGCCTTCTTCGCCAGGCCGATCGTGCGCATCGCGTGGTGGATCCGCCCGCCGCCCAGGCGGGTCTGCGCGATGGCGAACGCCTGGCCCTCGCCGCCGAGCAGCGCGTCGTCCGAGACACGGACGTCCTCGTAGTGGATGAGGGCGTGGTGCCCCTCGCCCAGCGGCTCACCGGGCAGACCCACGTTCCGGACGATGTTGATGCCCGGAGTGTCCGTCGGGATCAGGAACATCGACATGCCCCGGTACCGGCTGACATCGGGGTTGGTGACCACCATGACGATGACGAACCGCGCGGTGCTGGCGTTCGAGGAGAAGAACTTCCAGCCGTTGATCACCCACCCGTCGCCGTCCTTCACCGCGCTGCAGGTGAACTGGGTCGGGTCCGAGCCCGCCTGCGGCTCGGTCATCGAGTACGAGGAGAAGCACTCGCCGTCCAGCAGCGGCTGCAGGTACTGCTTCTTCTGGGCCTCGGTGCCGTAGTGCGCGATGATCTCGGCGTTGCCGGTGTCGGGCGCCTGGCACCCGAAGACGATCGGCGCCCAGCTGGAACGGCCCAGGATCTCGTTGAGCAGCGACAGCTTGAGCTGCCCGTGCCCCTGGCCACCGAGCTCCGGGCCCAGGTGGGTCGCCCACAGGCCGTGGTCCTTGACCTGCTGCCGCAGGGGGTCGACGACCCGTTGCAGTGTCTCGCCGCGTGGCACGAACTGCAGGTCGGGCCAAGCCATGTCGAGGGGCTCGACCTCCTCCCGCACGAACTTGTTAGCCCAGTCCAACTGGGCCTGGTACTCGGGTTCGGTCTCGAAGTCCCACGACATCGTCGGTCTCCTCTCGGAGTGGTCAGAATAGCGTTCTGTACACAAAGAACGCAACTTCCGAATGATCGAAATATCGATCCGACACTGGTCCGGTGATCACGGATCGCCGGGCCGACCTCAGGGCTGGTCCAGTCCGTTTCATCAGGTTCGGACACTTTTGGAGTGATTCCAGTTCGGGTTGGTTCGGGGGGGGGCAGTCGGATTCGGGCCGGCTCAGGGCAGCGGGACGTTCAGGGCGGGCCGTGCCCGCCCTGGGCCCACCAGCTCAGGGGTGTAGACGGCCGGCTCCCCGTTGCGCCTGGCCTTGGCCGCGTACATCGCCAGGTCGGCGCGGTGCAGCAGCTGCTCGGCGGTGTCCGGAACGTCCGGGTCCGGCTCCACGTCCGGGTCCGGGTCCGGCTCCGCGTCCGGGTTCGCGCCTCGGTGCGGGGCACCCGTCCCGGTCTCCGGGTCGACGGTCACCAGGCCCACGCTGGCCGCGACGGTGAAGGTGTGGCTCGCCAGCCGCACCGGCGCCCGGACCGCGGCCGCCAGCCGACGTCCGACTGCCTCGGGATCGTCGGTGTTGGCCGAGACGAGCAGGATCGCGAACTCGTCACCGCCGAGGCGGGCCACGGTGTCCGCCGCGCGGACGCAGCCGGCGAGCCGTGCGCCGGTGATCCGCAGCAGGTCGTCGCCCGCCGCGTGGCCGAGGACGTCGTTGACCCGCTTGAAGTCGTCGAGGTCGCAGAACAGGACGGCGAAGCGCTCGGCGGGGCCCGGCTGGCGGCGCAGCGCCCGCTCGAGCCGGTCGATGAACAGGCTGCGGTTCGCCAGCCCGGTCAGCGGGTCGTGGAACGCCTGGTGCCGCAGCTGCCGCTGTTTCTCCTCCACCTGGCCGAGCAGGCGGATGTTGTCCGACATCGTCATCATCTGGCGCACCAGCGCGAGTAGCAGCAGGGCGAGCAGTGCCCAGATCTCCTCCCAGTGCCCGATGCCGTCTCCGGCGATCTGGAGCACCGTCGCCGCCCCGGCCGCGGTCAGCGGGAGGTACGGCAGGATCGCGTGCCACCGGCGGAGCCTGGCCGAGGCGGCCCGCCGACCCGGGCTGGGAACGGCGGCCAGCCCCACTCCCACGATGTCGGCGTCGGCGTCGGCGTCGGCGTCGACAGCGGCACCGGTAGCGGCACCGGTAGCGGCACCCGTATCGGGATCGGTGGAGATGGCGGCCAGGCCGATGAGCAGCGCACCGATGCCAATGGGCAGATCGGTCAGCCGCAGGACGTCGTCCAGGCCCTGGATGAGCACCGCGAGCTCCCACATGGCGGAGATCGAGGCGGCGCACATGCCCGCGAGCAGGAGCGCGTGGCCGCGGCTGTCGCGCGGCTCGCGGAACACGGCCACCAGGATCAGCACGACGAAGACCACGAGCGAGACCGCGGCGAGGATGATCGAGTAGAGCGGGCCGGGGCCGAGTGGTTCGCCGTGCCCGACCGTGCGCTCCAGCACGGTGGCCCAGACCAGCAGCGCCACCGAGCCGACCACGATCATGCCGTCCAGGATCGTGATCGCGTACCAGCGGTAGGCGTGCAGCGGCCCGCCGTCCTCGGCGTCGTCGTGCTCGACGGGGTCGGTCGGGTAGAGCAGCACGCCGGCGACACCCATCGCGAGCGGAATCAGATACACCAGCGAGGCCGGGGTCAGCTGGGGGACGGGAGATCGCCCCGCCGCCGTGTCCCGGAACACCGCGGCCGACGCCACCGCCACGGCGAGAACCATCACCGCCATGAGAAGCCGCCACCACCGCTCGGCGCCATGGCGACGCAGCCCGGCGACCACGCAGGTCGTCCCGCCGAGCAGCAGGAACCCGATCACCGTCAGCCGGACGGCGGACAGCGCCAGGCTGTCGGGGAGCACCTGGGCGAGAACCACGCAGGCGCCCGTCAGCACCGCGGCGCCGACCGCCGCGCGGCGGAAGAGCCGGTCGCGCCGACGGCTGTGCCCCATCTCCTTCCCCTACCGTTAACCGACGCAAAATACACAGATCGTTACTTTGCGTGGCGACCTGGTGGGAGGTCGGAGGCGGAGCCCGGTTTCAGTGGGCGGCGGCCGGCCCCGCCTGGAGGATCGAGACGCAGAAGTCGATGAGATGGCGCTGCTCGTCCTCGGTCGGCACCGTGCAGGGCTCCACATGGCGCTGCATCGTGCCGAGGACGGCGTCCTGGATCAGCCTGGCGTCGAGATCCGGCCGTGGTCGGCCAGCCGCCGTCAGCGGCGGGACGAGCAGCTGGCCGAGCTGCTGGTCGAGGGTGGCCCGCCCCGGCACCGAATCACTGGCCCGGGCGAGCAGCCGGTTGACGGTGGAGCCCTGCTGCGCGAGCGCCGGCCGGGTGATCTGCGCGATCATGCCGTCGACCCAGGCGGTCATCTGGCCGGCAGGATCGGACTTCTTCGACATCTGATGGCGAAGGTAGGAGCGCAGGATGACGATCCCGCGCTCCAGCACCGCGTGCATGAGCTCGTTCTTGCCGGCGAAGTACCGGTAGAAGGTCTGGTTGGACGTCCCGGCCTCGGCGACGATGTCGGCGACCTTGGGATCGGCCGGCGCGACACGGACGGCGACCCGCAGGGCCGCGTCGAGGATCTGCTCGACCTCGACGAGGGCGTCCCGCTGGTGCCGGTTCAGGGCCCGGTCGACAGCGGCCCGCACCGAGGCGGGGGTGCCCTCCCATTCCACTCCAGCAGTGTCGCTCATGGTCGAGGTCCTTTGGGTACGGGATGTTGGGAGGCGCGAAACTCGGTTCTTTGAATAATAGAATTATATTCTTTGCGGGGCGGGTCGGGGAGGCTGTGGGGGCGGTCAGGGTACCGGGCTCTGGCCGGGCGGATCACCACAACCGGGTGGTTCGCGGGCCGGTCACCTGGGCGGCGAAGGCGTCCAGCCGGTTCCACAGCAGGTGCCGGGTGCCGGCGAAATTGTGCATGTGCGCCATCCTCGGCGCGACGAACCAGGCGAGGTCGGTGGCCGAACCGAAGGCGGCCAGCTCGGTCAGTGGCGGACCGGTCACGTCCCGCGTCCCGGTCGCGAACAGGACCGGGACGTCGATGCTCGCCGCCGCCTCGGCCACCCCCGCGGGCAGTACCTCGGCGCCGGTGAGCCCCGGGTAGGTGGTGCTGCCCCAGACCGGGGCGGTCCGCCGGCCCGGCAGCCCCCCGGTGCTGTCGGCCCGCACGAGTGACTCCGGCACGTCCTCCCAGAAGAACGCGTAGATCCAGTCGGCTGACGCCAGGACGACCGCCATCGCCTCGTCGGGGGAGGACCCTTCGGGGATCACCGGGCCGGCCGTTCCGGGACGCCACGGAATGGTCGTCGCCGTCATGCTGCTGCCCAGGATCGCCACGCCGTCGAAGGTGCGGTGGTGGGCCTGCATGGCGGCCAGGATGTGACCGCCCATCGACTGCCCCATGCCGATCACCGCCGACACGCCGACCGGCCCGACGCCCGGCGCCAGCGTGCCGGAACGCAGGCCGTCGACGACCGCCGTCACCGCGTGGTGGCCGGCCGCGGCGACCGTCGGCAGGTCGGTGACCTCGGTCGGCGGAACGCTGCTCTCCCCGACACCGAGGTGGTCGACCATGACAACCACCGCGCCCCGGTGGACGTGGTGCTCGGCCTGGCTGTAGCCGGGTTCGGGCAGGTCGAAGTACCGCCGGGCGTACCCACCGCCAGGAAGCCCGACCAGGACGGGGACACCCGGGCCGGAGCCGCCCGCGGCTGAGCCGCCTGGTTCCAGGCCGCCTGTCTCCAAACCGTCCGTGCCGGGGCCGGCGGCGGACGGGGATGGCTGCGCGGGCAGGCAGACGGTCACCGCGATCTGCCAGCCGTCCTGGTCGGCTCCGTCGGGCTGGCTGCTCTGGTTCTGACTGCTCTGGTCGTGGCCGCGCGTGGCGGGTACCGGGATGCGCAGGTCGAGTCGCAGCACGCCGCCGTCCGGCCGGCCCGCCGGCTCGGGCCGTCGCTGCGGGCCGGGCGCGGGAACCGTTGGCTGGTGCGGCACCGGCTCCTGGAGCGAGTCCGCCGAGTCCGCCGAGTCCGCCGAGTTCTCCGCGTCGGGTGCGTTGCGCACTGTTGCTCCCGTTCCATGACATCGGGCCCGATGCCGGCGTTACGTGGTCGATAGGCCACATCCGTGGCATTGGGTCGGACAAGTATCCGAGCCGGTGGCGGGAAGCGGTAGCGCCTCGTTCCGGCCCGACCCGACCACGGACGGCAATCCGATCACGGACAGTCACCTGGTCGCGGACGGTCGCTCTCGCCGGCGTTCGACGCGCGCGCAGCGTGACCTCGGCGGACCCACCGCGTATTGGTGATCTTTCTCGACATACACTCCTGGCGATCTCCCGGGCGGAGGTGGTGCGGAGGAAGGGCGGGCATGAACATCGTCGAAGCGGTTTTTCTCGGCGCCGTCGAGGGGCTCACCGAGTTCCTCCCGGTCTCCAGTACCGGTCACCTGACGATCATCGAGAAGCTGCTCGGCTACAGCATCGACGACCCGGACATCACCGCATTCACGGCGATCATCCAGGTCGGCGCGGTGTTCGCCACGCTGCTCTACCTCCGGCATGATTTCCGGCGGATCATCGCCGCCCTGGCCAGGGGTGTGACCCGGCCGGAGTACCGCGATCACCCTGATTTCCGGTTCGGTGTGGCGGTGATCGTCGGATCCATTCCCATCGGAATAGTCGGCCTGCTCTTCAAGGACCAGATCGAGACCACGCTGCGCAGCCTGTGGTTCGTCGGCACCGCCCTGATCGGGTGGAGCGCGGTGATGGGCTACGCCGATCGCGTCGCGACCCAGAAACGGCACGAAGACGACGTGACCTGGAAGGACACGCTGGTTATCGGCGTCGTCCAGTGCATGGCGCTGATTCCGGGAATCTCGCGTTCGGGGTCCACGATGTCCGCCGGGCTGCTGTGCGGGATCGACCGGGTGACGGTCACCCGCCTGTCGTTCTTCCTTTCCATCCCGGCGCTGTTCGCGGCGGCTCTGCTGCAGGTCGTGACGGAGTCGTCCAACATCGAGCAGGGCGTCGGCTGGACCGTCACCATCACCGCGACCGTGGTGAGCTTCGTGACGGCCTACTTCGCCATCGCGTGGCTGCTCAAGTTCGTCGCCCGCCACAGCTACAGCGTCTTCATCTACTACCGGCTCGCGCTCGGCTCAGTGATCCTGTTCCTCCTCGCCACCGGGATCATCTCCGCGACCTGACGCCGGGTTCGGTGCCGGGATCACGCTCCAGGATCCGCGCCGCCCGGCACCCTTTTGCCCTCCCGTCCCGGATGCGTGTGTTAGGGCCTCACCATCGGGGAGGACCCCACCCGTCCGACGTCGAAGTCGATGGGAGGAACCATGACGAGCACCGTGCAGGAATCGATCGATGTGGCCGTCCCGGTCCGGACCGCCTACAACCAGTGGACCCAGTTCGAGTCGTTCCCGAACTTCATGGAGGGGGTCGAGTCCGTCCAGCAGACGGACGACACCCACACCCACTGGAAGATCAAGGCCGGCGGCGCCGAGCGCGAGTTCGACGCCACGATCACCGAGCAACTCCCGGACGAGCGCGTCTCGTGGAAGAGCACCGAGGGGACCCGTCACGCCGGCGTGGTGACATTCCACCGGCTGGCCGACGACGCCACCCGGGTGACGGTGCAGATGGACTGGCAGCCCGAGGGGCTCGCGGAGAAGGCCGGCTCGGTGCTGGGCGCCGACGACCGCCGGGTGAAGGACGACCTCAAGCGGTTCAAGTCCTTCATCGAGGAGCGTGGACAGGAGACCGGAGCCTGGCGGGGTGACGTACCGCGCCCGGACGCCGCCGGTCAGTCCGGTCAGCCCGGTGAGTTCGGTCAGCCCGGCCGGTTGGGTTCGTCGGAAGCCCCCGGCACGGGCGGCGCCGGTGGCCCGCAGCGGGATCAGGGGACCGGCGGGGCGACGTACTCGCAGCCCGGCGGCGGCGAGTCCTGACCTGGCGGGTCAACCCCGCGACCGAGTCGTCAACCGGCTGCACCGGCTGATTCGGCGGCCTGCGCCTCCCGCACGGCGGCGCGCAGCGCCGGGACGGCCGGCCCGGCGACCGGTTCCAGCAGCGCGAGCCGACCCTTGAGTGCCCGCCGGGCCCGGCCGCTTTTCATCGCCCCGATCTGACCGGCGGCGAGGAGCGCGGCCAGGCTCGCCGGGCCGGGGTCGGCGCGGCCGGCCGGCCCTCCGTGCAGGACCTGCTCCACCTCGCGGTGCAGCCGGCGGACCATCGCCCGGTCCCGCACGGTCACGGAGGTCGCCGGGATCATCCCCAGGATTCGGCGTCGCTCGACCCTGATCCAGCGGCCCGCCTCGAGCTGGTCGCGCACGACCCGGCCGGCGGTCCGCTGGTTTTTTTTCACCCAGTGCTTCCACGACCGGTGACGGGACGACGCGCCGACCTCGCCGATGAGCTGTGCGCACAGCTCATCGGCGGTCGGGGTGCGCCGCCGGCCCGGCGCAGCAGGCTGGCCCGGTCGCCCTTCCGCGTGCGGCCGGTGCTCCGCACGGGGCGCGACGGGCTTGACCCGGCCGTTCTCGTCGGTCAGCAGTCCAGCCTGGTAGAGCTCGGTCGCGGCGGCCGCGCGTAGCGCGCGACCCAGATAGGGCGAGCGGTACATGCGGTTCCGCTCCAGGTCGTAGGCCAGCAGGTAGAGCTGGGCCGGTAGTGACGGTGGTGGTTGCACGACGGGTCTCCTCCCGGTTGCCGATCACGGTGGCGGGGTGCGGCGGACGTCCACCGCCTCGGTCGAGGGGGCGTCCTCGGGGCCGGGCTCGGGGTCGGTGGTGGTGTCCCGCCGTGGGCGTCCGCGGCGCGGCATCGCGCCGGCCTCCCTCGGCAGCCGGCCCCGGTCCGCGAGCGCGGCCCGCAGCAGGAACTCGATCTGTGCGTTGGTGCTGCGCAGCTCGTCCGACGCCCATCGCGCCAGCGCGTCGTGGACGGCCGGGTCGAGGCGCAGCAGGATCTTCTTCCGTTCGGCCACGTACCGTCACCGGCTCCCGCGGCTCAGGTGTAGAGGGATCCGGCATTGATGACCGGCTGCGTCGACTGTTCGCTGCACAGGACCACGAGCAGGTTGCTGACCATGGTTGCCTTCCGTTCCTCGTCCAGCTCGATGATGTTTTCCCGGTCGAGGCGTTCCAGCGCTGCCTCGACCATGCCCACGGCGCCCTCGACGATCCGCGAGCGGGCCGCGACGACGGCGCCCGCCTGCTGGCGCCGGAGCATCGCCTGGGCGATCTCCGGCGCGTACGCCAGCCGGGTGATGCGGGACTCGATCACGTGTACACCGGCGGAGGCGACCCGGGCCGCGATCTCCAGTGAGAGCTTCGCGGTGATCTCCTCGGCGTTGTCGCGCAGCGACATGACCTCGGGGGCCGCGTCGTAGGGGTAGCTCGTCGCGATGTGCCGCACGGCGGTCTCGGACTGGATGGCCACGAACTCGACGAAGTCGTCCACCTCGAAGACGGCCTGCGCGGTGTCCTTCACCTGCCAGACCACGACGGCCGCGATTTCGATCGGGTTTCCGTCGGCGTCGTTCACCTTCGCCACGCCGCTCTCGTGGTTGCGGATGCGGGTGGAGACCTTCTTGCGCGTGGTGAAGGGGTTCACCCAGCGCAGCCCGGTGGTGCGGATCGTCCCTACGTAGCGGCCGAACAGCGCGACGACCCGGGCCTCGCCCGGCGCGACGGCGGTCAGGCCGCACAGCGCGAAGAACGCGGCGATGAGGCCGAGCACGCCGACCACGATGAGGACGGCGCCGACGGGGGCGGAGTGGTCGGCGGCGACGACGATCCCGGCGATACCGATCGCGAGGCAGGCCAGCATGCCCAACAGGCCCGCCAGCAGGGCCAACAGGCCCGAGTGGTCCTTCGCGTGGTGTTCCCGGACGCTCGGTTCGGGCATGTCGACAACGACATGTTCGACGTCCACCTGCGGTGCCTCGGTGCTCATGTGTGCCTCCGAATGAGGAGCTGGATCTGGCGAGCCGGTCCGCTCGGCGCGTTCCGACCTGGTGTGCTGGTCGGGCCCGGCTACCTCTGCGCTAGCGCCGAGGTATCAAAGTGATATCACTTTAGCTCGGTACTATGTGGTCGTCCAGCAGCAGGACGTGACGCGGAGGTGGTCGATGCCGGACAGGCGGCTCGAGATCGACGATGTGCGCAAGCGGTACGGCGAGGTCGTCGCGCTCGACGGCATGACCTTCGACGTTCGCGAGGGGGAGCTGTTCGGCTTCGTCGGCAGCAACGGGGCGGGCAAGACGACGACGATGCGCATCGTGCTCGGGGTGCTCGCGGCCGATGCCGGGCAGGTCCGGTGGGCCGGCCGCCCGGTCGACCTCGCCGCCCGCCGCCGGATCGGCTACATGCCCGAGGAACGGGGCCTGTACCCGAAGATGCAGGTCCGCGACCAGCTCGTCCACCTCGCCCGGCTGCACGGGATGCCGGCCGCTGCCGCCGGCCGCTCCGCCGACGCCTGGCTCGAGCGGCTGGGCGTCGCGGCGCGGCGGGACGACGAGGTACAGAAGCTCAGCCTCGGCAACCAGCAGCGGGTCCAGCTCGCCGCCGCGCTCGTGCACGACCCGGAGGTCCTCGTGCTGGACGAGCCGTTCTCCGGGCTCGACCCGGTCGCGGTCGACGTCATGAGCCAGGTGCTGCGGGAGAAGTGCGACGAGGGGGTTCCCGTGGTGTTCTCCAGCCACCAGCTCGAGCTCGTCGAGCGGCTCTGCGACCGGGTCGGCATCGTCGCCGCCGGGCGGATGGTCGCCGCCGGCACGGTCGACGAGCTGCGGGCGGACGGCACCGAGCGGATCGTCGTCGAGGTGCCCGGGGCCCCACCGGGCTGGGCCGAGGACCTGCCCGGGATGACCGTCCGCGCCACAGAGGGGGACCGTACGGTGGTCGACCTCGCTCCCGGCGCCGACGACCAGGACCTGCTGCGCCGGGCGCTGGCGGTCGGTCCGGTGCGGGAGTTCCGCCGCGGCCGGCCGTCACTCGCCGAGCTGTTCCGCTCCGCGGTGAGCACCGACGAGGGCGCCCCCGGCGTCCGCTCCCGTACCGGCTCCGGATCTGACACGGCGGGCGCGACGGACGAGGTGACGGTGGCATGAGCCCGGAATCCGATCACGAACACGGCCGCGAGGCCACGGCCGGCCCGGCCCCAGGCATCCCGGCCCAGACCGGCGCCGGGCCGGCGCTGGCGCCGGGTTCCGGCGGCCGGGGCGACTATCCGGCGCTGGGCTCCTGGGCGACCGTGCGGCTCGTCGCCGGTCGCGAGCTCGGCGTACGGCTGCGTTCCAAGGTCTTCCGGATCACCACCGTCGCCCTCCTCGTCCTGCTCGTCGGCGCCGCGGTCGTGATCGACCTGGTCGGCGGCGGCGATTCGACGGAGTCCGTCGGCGTGACGGCGGCGGAGTCCGCGATCACGGCGCCGCTCACCGCCGCCGCCCGGAGCCTGGACGTCGGCATCACGACCCGCGAGGTGCCCGACGAGGCCACCGGGTTGCGCCAGGTCGCCGACGGCGATCTGGACGCCCTCGTGACCGCGTCCCCGAACGGCCTGCGCGTTGCCGTCAAGGAGGACCTGAACGACGAGTGGCGCGCCGTGCTGGCTGTTGTGGCCCGCCAGCAGGTTCTCGACAACGAGATCAGCGTGCTCGGCGGCGACCCGGCCCGGGTGAACGAGGCGGTCGCCGCCACGCGGGTCGATGTCACCCAGCTCGACCCGGCGCCGGCCCACCAGGGCGAGCGGCTCGTCCTCGGGATCGCCGCCGCGTTGCTGATCTACATGGGCCTGATGCTCTACGGGCCGGCCGTCTCCCAGGGGGTGATCGAGGAGAAGTCGAGCCGGGTGGTCGAGCTGCTGCTGTCGACGGTCCGCCCGTGGACGCTCATGGCCGGCAAGGTGTTGGGCATCGGGCTGGTAGCGCTGATCCAGATGATCGTGCTGGCCGGCGGGGGCCTGGTCGCCGCGCTGGTCACCGGCGCGCTCTCGCTGCCCTCCGGCGAGGCCACCGGGACGGTGATCTGGTCGGTGGTCTGGTACGTCATCGGGTTCTTCCTCTACGCCCTCCCGTTCGCCGCGGTCGGGGCGATGGTCTCCCGGCAGGAGGACGTCGGGGGCATCTCGAGCCCCATCGTGCTGGCGATCGTGGTGCCCTGGGTGCTGGGGATCTCGATCGTGCCGGGCGATCCCGACAACGGCCTGATCGCGGTGCTGTCCCTGCTGCCGATCTTCGCGCCGGTGCTGATGCCGATGCGGATCGCGCTCGGGGTGGCGCCGGTGTGGCAGTTGGTCCTCTCGGTGGTGCTCGCCTTGGCGCTGATCGGCGTGCTCGTCCGGCTCACCGGGCGGATCTACCGCAACGCGGTGCTGCGGACCGGGGCGAGGGTCTCCTTCCGGGACGCCCTGCGCGAGGCCTGAGCCGCCGCGGGTCCCGGTCCCGGTCCCGACCCTCGGCCCCGGCTCGGGCCCGGCCGACTCATACTTGGCGGTTCATCCCGGTGAGGACATAGCCGATCTTGCGCCAGGTGTTCGGGCCGCAGACCCCGTCCTCGGGTATGCGGCCGAACCACGGCGTCGCGTACCGCTGAAGCGAGGCAACCCGGGCGGTGGTGCGCGCGCCGTAGGCTCCGTCGGGCGCCAGGCGGTAGGGGTCACCCGTCGGCGCCTCGTGGCCGAAAATGATGTTCAGTGCGTTCTGCAGGGTGACGACCTCCGGCCCGCTCATCCCCTCCCGCAAGGTCGGCATCCCCGCGTACCGCTGTCGCGGGTCCGCGAGCGAGCCCCCGGGGGACGCCCCCAGCGCGGCCGCGAGGATGTCGCCCCGGCGGTTCGCGCGGACGTTCCCCGGGCACGAGTGACCACCCCACGCCGCGCCGCCCATGCGGTGCGTGCCGAGCCCGTAGCCGTTGGGTGAGTCCGTGATCTCGGGGCGCCAGCCGAACTCACGCATCCCCCAGGCGAAGAGCTCGCCGAGGCGCTGTACCTGGATCGCCGTGTAGTCCTCGGAGTCGTACCCCTCGCACTCGACGCTGATCCAGAACGGGTTGCCCGCGGCCTGCGCCCAGGCCCGGCGGTCGAACGGGACGTACTGCTCGAACTCGCCCGCCTTCGACAGCCACAGGTGGGCGCTGACCTGGCTGGCCGGACTGTCGAACCAGCCGAAGAGCGAACCGGTGCCGACCTGGACGTGGGGGATCAGCCCGCGGGTCGGCTCCACCATCGTCCCGGACGTGTTGCGGACCGGGCGGTTGCGGGCCGGTGGGTAGAGGGTGGCGGCCACGGTCAGTCCCGGCCGTTCGTGATCGCCGCGTACCCGGTCTCCGTCTGCGGTCGGGTCCCCGCCGGCATTCGGGCCCCTGCCGGCGCCTGGGCCCCTGCCAGTGTTCGGGTCCCTGCCTGCGCTCGACGTACCGGTTGCCGTCGGTCTGGACGAGTCACGTGTTCCTCTTCGTGTCTGTGTGGTGTCGGGGTGGCCGCCGCGGCCCGCGCCCGCCGTCCTGGTGGTCGGTCCCAGGACATGCCTTCGGTGTTTCGCGTGTGATCGCCTGAGGATGCGTTACAAGAGGGATTCCTACTGTTGCGTTCCGGTGTGTTTTGGCGTTCACCGGTCAGCCTGCCGTCCCTTGCGGGGCGGCGCTCCCGGTCTGACCGGCCGAGGCCGTGCCGGGTTCCCGTTTCCCAGCCACCCGCCCACCGGAGTGGGTCTTACGGTCGGCTCCGCGGGTGTTTTCCGTCTCCGACGCACTGGCGGCGACGAGGTTACGCAGGTTGACCGCGGCGTTCACGTCACGGTCGAGGACCAGCCCGCAGGGCTGGCAGCGGAAGGTGCGGTCCGACAGCGTCAGGCTTGGGTTTCGCCAGCCACAGCCGGAACAGGTCTTCGAACTCGGATACCAGCGGTCCGCAACGATGAGTCTCGATCCGTACCAGCCGGTCTTGTAGGTGAGCTGGCGGCGGATCTGCGCCATCCCCGTGTCGGAGACCGCACGAGCCAGCCGCCGGTTACGTACCATCCCCGCAACGTGGAGATCTTCCACGACGATCGTGTCGTGGGTTTTCGCGAGCCGGGTGGTGAGCGTGTGCAACCCGTTACGGCGCTGGTGGGCGACCCGGGCGTGGATGCGGGCGAGCCGGGCCGCGCGCTTGCGCCGTCCGGCCGATCCGGGGGTGGACCGGGCGTAGGCCCGCGAAGCGCTCCGCAGCCGGCGCAATGACCCGGCCAGATACCTCGGGTTCGCGATCATCTCCCCGGTGGAAAGCACAGCGAGATGCTTCACGCCCACATCGACACCGACCGGCCCGGCCGTGCGCTGCGACCGCGACGGGCCGGTGGGAACCTCCCGGTCGACCTCGACGGTGAACGACACGAACCACCGGCTGGCGGTCCTGGCCACGGTCGCGCCCAACAGCCGGGCCCTGCCGCCGGCGAGCCGACCGGTCAGCGCGCCCATCGCCTCGCAGGCCTTCACCCGGCCGATCCGGGGCAGCTTCACATGCCGGTCGCCGTCCGGGCCGTAGGAGCCGGTGGTGTAGCGGAACGAATCGCGGGCCTTCCCGCGCTTCTTGAACCGGGGGAAACCGACCCGGCGGCCCTTCCGCCTCCCGTGCCGGGACGCGGTGAAGTTCTTCAACCCCCGGGCGAGCTGATCGAGTCCGGCGCTGTACGCCTCCTTCGAGCACTCCGCCCACCACGGAGCGACCCCCGCCTTGGCCTTGTTCCACTCCAACCGCAACGCGGGCAACGTCCACGGCACCGGGGTCAGCAGATCCCCGGGCACACCGTAGGACTTCTCCGCCTCCCGCTGCGCCAGCGCGGCCTTCACCCGCGACAAGCCCCAGTTGTAGGCGAACCGGGCCGCCCCGGCATGCCGGGTAAGCGCGGCCCGCTGCACCTCGTTCGGGTCCAGAGCGAACCGGTAAGCCTGCACTGTCCTCACCCGGCGGCCCCAGCGGCGGCTTCGACAGCCCGCCGCGCTCTGTTCCCAGCGGTGCGGCGGCCGTACAACCGGGCGCACACCGACGTCACGATCCCGGTGATATCCCGGACACAGCCGTCATCGACCTTCGCGGGATCGATGACCAGCAGCCGCCGGCCGGACACGGCAAAGGCCGCTTCGACGTACTCGGCACCGACGCCGGCGAACCGGTCACGACGCTCGACGATGATCGTGACGGCCCTCAGGTGGCGGAGCAGGGCAAGAAACTTCCGCCGGTGACCGTTCAGCCCCGAGCCGACCTCGGTCACCACCCGGTCGACCGGCAGGCCCTCGCCCGTGGCCCACGTGGTGACCTGGGCGACCTGCCGGTCAAGGCCGGGTTTCTGGTCCGCGGACGAGACACGGGCGTACACCACGGTCTCACCGGGGGAGGGGGTCCGGTCGACATCCCCGACGATGATCAGCCCGCCGACCTTGCGGGCCGGGACGGGTAGCTTCCCGGCGTTGAACCAGCGGCGAGCCGTCACAGAGGCGATGCCCTGCGACTCGGCCCACTCCTTGAGGTTCACACGACCATCATGGCACGCAATGATCAATAAAGACCATTATCAACGTAACAGTTACACCCCCTTGTACTGGGAACCCCGCACATCTGGGTCGGCCGAGCGGGCCGGCTTCGACTGGGTGCGTTCTTCGACGGTGCGAGGCAGATTGTCTGTGTGTTGATGATTTGGTTTGCTTTCATGGTTTGATTTGATCAATAAGTGCGCGGATTGCCGAGCTAGTGTCCCGGTCCGGAGATCTGCGATCTCATGGGACCTGCGGTGTCATGGAGGTATGGCAGGTAAGCCGAGTCTGCCGCTCGTGCTCACCGGGGCCGAGCGGCGGACCCTTCAGGGGTGGGCCAG
>NZ_UBIZ01000034.1:0-587 GCF_900465275.1 Parafrankia sp. Ea1.12
ACCACCGTGTGGATGATTCTGGCCATGGCGGTTCGGCTGATCTACCTCGTCTTCTGTCGGCTGGTGGGCTGGCTGGGGTTGGTGGCCCGCAGCTCGGCGACGAAAGACGCCGAGATCCTTGTGCTCCGCCACGAACTCACCGTGCTACGCCGCCAGGTGCCCCGGCCCCGGTACTGCTGGGCCGACCGCGCCATCCTCGCCGGCCTGGCACGGCTGCTCCCGCGCACCTCATCGCCGACCTTGCTGGTCCGCCCTGAGACGATTCTGCGCTGGCACCGCCACCTGGTCCGCCGCCGCTGAACCCAGCCGCACCGCCCACCCGGCAGGCCCTCCACCCCAACGGAGATCCGCCAGCTGATCCTCCGCCCGACGAACAGCTGGGCCACCCAGCAAGCCCGCAACCTGCCCATTACTCTGGGTGAGCGGGCGAGACGGTTCCGGTTCCTCATCCGTGACCGCGACACGACGTTCACCGCCGTCTTCGACACCGTCTTCACCACCGACAACATCGATATCGTGCGGACACCCGTACGGACCCCGGTCGCGAACGCTTTCGCGGAACGCCGGGCCGGTGGGCCGGCCGGGGC
>NZ_UBIZ01000655.1:0-2357 GCF_900465275.1 Parafrankia sp. Ea1.12
AGTGTTGCGTGTCAGGGCGTGGAGCAGCGACCACACCATGACCATCCAGCCTGCCCGACACAGGCCCAGTCCGGCAGGCAAACGTGCAGGTCACCGCCCAAATCGGGGTTCTGGAGCCCCACAGGCTCCTACCGAACGGCCATCTACGACTCGCCCATGCTGAACGCCCCCGTGCCCGTGCACTCGCCCTATGCGGGCGACTTCGTCAAACTGCGCGAGTTCTACGGCGACTACATCGCCAACCATCTACGTGACCCCGACGAGGTCGCCCACGTCATCGCGGCGGCGGCCACCACGCGCCGCCGCCGGCTGCGCCACCCGGTCGGCACCGACGCCTGGATCAAGCTCGCGTTGCGCGCAGCGCTGCCCTGGCCGGTGTACGAGCGGGCCACCCGCCGGCTGATCGGCCTGCGCCCGTAGCCTGCCTTCGGCGCGGGCGTCTGACCCGCACTGACGCTTTAGATGCGGAACACCCTGGTGGCGTTCCCGCCGAGGAACGCCGCCCGAGTCTCGCTGTCGAGACCGAGCTCGCCAAGGCGTTCGAGAGCCCGCCGCGGAGTGATCATCGGATAGTTCGTCCCGAACAGGACCTTGGCCCGGCCGTGCTCCCGTAGGTAGGCGACCAGCTCCGGGGGATACCGGTGGGCGGCGTAGGCGGAGGTGTCGATGTAGACGTTCGGGTATTTCGTCGCGAGCGCGATCATCTCGTTGGTCCACGGGTAGCCGATGTGTCCGGCGACGATGACGAGCTCCGGGAATTCCAGTGCCACGTCGTCGAGGTACGGGATCGGCCGCCCGGTCTCCGAGGTGCGCAGCGGGCCGGTGTGCCCGACCTGGGTGCAGAACGGGATACCCAGCTCGACGCAGGTGGCGAACAGCGGGTAGTACCGCCGATCGTTTGGCGGCAGCCCCCACAGCCACGGCACGATCCGCAGCGCGACGAACCCCAGGTCCTGCACGGCACGGCGGAGTTCGCCGATGGCGGCGACCGGGTAGCGGATGTCGACGGAGGCGACGCCGCGGAACCGGTCTGGTCGAGCCCGGACGCAGGCGTCCACCTCGTCGTTGGAGATCAGTGGACCGGCCGGGCCGTACCAGGCGCAGATCAGCCCCCGGTCAACCCCGCCGTCGTCGAGTGCCCGGACGGTCGCGTCCAGGGGCAGTTCGCCGGTTGGCTCCGCGGCGCCAGTCCACCGGTGCAGCGACGCGAACATGTCCTCGCGCAGGAACCGGACCGTGGGGTGCTGCATCCAGGCGTCCACGACCGGGCCCGCGGGCAGCCCCTCGGCATCCACCACGGGCTACCTCCCGCCGCCATTCATCCCTCGGCCGGTCACGGCGGCCACCCGGCCCCGGTCAGGTCCGCGACGCCATCATCATGCCGTCCTTCCGCCTCGGAGAAGCTGCGGCGCTCGCCTTTACGGCCGTGGTGGGTCAGCACCCGGTAGAACAGCCGGGGTCGCTGACCAGGCCGGTAACAGACCAGGGCTGCCATCGACACTCGCCCCGAGCCCTTCCCGGACACCCGCACGGTCGGGGTGTGGCCCCGCGCTGCCCAGGTCCGGGCCTTGCGACCCGGACCGGTCGTCCCTCGAGGTCGTCACGACGAGGACGGCCGGACAGCGATCGCGTCCTGACTCATCCTCGGTACGGCCCCGTCCTGGTACTCGCCGGGGCGGGCCGTACTCGTGTCCAGGGCGCATGTCCGGGACAGCCGGGACAATCTGCTGCCGCATCAGGCAGACGGCCCTGGCAGCCCGGACAGCGTTGGTCAACGCACCAGCACCGGCACCGAGGCATCGAGTAGCTCACTAGGCCGCCGGTCCCGGGGTGGGGCAGCGGGGCCGGCGGTCGAGGCGGGCGCCGCCGGCCACACAGTCGCCACTCTGGGAGTGGCCAGGCAGCGCCCAGCTCTCTCTACCCGGCCGCTGGCCGGGTAAACCGGGGGTGCCCGGCCAGGCCGGGCTAAAACGGCCGTGCTGTCTCTGCTGTCGCGTGTCGTGTCGTCTGTCGCCCTCCCAGGTGGGAGGGCTGACGACACGGGTTCCAGGGCCGGGGCGACACGCGACAGCGGGTCTCTCCCCGCCGTCCCGTCCGCGCCATCTCGGGATCTTCGACCTCGACGAACCGAACCGACTCGTGCACGCCGGCCCGTGCGTGTGGGGTGCCAGAACTCGGACACCGGCCCCGTCATCGACGGCTTGATCAACAAGTGCGAACGGGCCGCCTAAGTGGGCGTTCTGTACGCTTTTGCCGGGCCTCAGCTTGAGTTGATCTTTTGGGTGTGGGGCTGATCGTCTTGCGGTCGGCGGCTGGTGCGTTCTGCTGGAAGACATGGCAGAACGCAAGCCCTACCC
>NZ_UBIZ01000194.1:0-14114 GCF_900465275.1 Parafrankia sp. Ea1.12
CCCCCGCGGTGAGCCCCACCGCCAGCCCCGACGGGCCCGCGGGTCCCGGGGGCTGAACAAGCGCGCGGAGCAGCCGGACGGACCGGGCAGAGCGGGCAGAGCGGCCGGGCCCGGCCACCACGGCTGGCCGTTCTGGACGGATCCCTGACCGGGCAGAACGTCGACGCCGGGGATTGGTCTGAATTACGCTGCCATCCTTAGCATTGTCCGTCCCCCGGCGCCCCGCCGGGCGACGAGGATCACAACCACGGCTCGGCGACGGGAGGTGGCCACCCGGCTCCCGTGCGCGCCGGAGTGTGCGCGCCGGAGGGCGCGGTACCGCCACCGGAGACAGCGGCCCACCTCCCGTCACGACCAGTCGGTCCACGACGGCCGGTCCACTCACCACGGATCGGTCCACTCAGGATCGGTCCACAGCGAGAGGAATCCGGACCATGCACATGGACGACATGATTCTGCTGAGCATCGACGACCACGTGATCGAGCCGCCGGACATGTACAAGAACCATGTCCCGGCGAAGTGGCTCGATTCCGTGCCGAAGGTCGTCCGGAACGAGGCCGGCGTCGACGAGTGGGTGTTCCAGGGCGAGAAGACGTCCACACCGTTCGGTATGGCGGCGACCGTCGGCTGGCACCGGGAGGAGTGGGGATTCAACCCCGGCGCCTTCACCGAGTTACGTCCGGGCTGTTTCGAGGTCCACCAGCGGGTCCGCGACATGAACGCCAACGGCGTCCTCGCCTCGATGTGCTTCCCGACGATGGCGGGCTTCAACGCCCGCACGTTCTCCGAGGCCCTCGACAAGGACCTCTCGCTCATCATGCTGCAGGCCTACAACGACTGGCACATCGACGAGTGGTGCGGCGCCTACCCGGGCCGGTTCATCCCCCTCGGCATCGTGCCGATGTGGGACGTCGAGCTCGCGGTGAAGGAGATCCGGCGGATCGCCGCGAAGGGCTGCCGCTCCATCAGCTTCCTGGAGGCCCCCCACGCGCAGGGCTGGCCGAGCTTCCTCTCCGGCCACTGGGACCCGATGCTGCAGGCCCTCGTCGACGAGAACATGGTGCTCAGCCTGCACATCGGCGGCGCCTGGGACATCGTCAAGCTCGCCCCCGAGGTGCCGATCGACCACATGATCGTCATTCCGTCCCAGCTCACCATGCTCACCGCGCAGGACCTGCTCTTCGGCCCGACGCTGCGGCGCTTCCCCGAGCTGAAGGTGGCCCTCTCCGAGGGTGGCATCGGCTGGATCCCGTTCTACCTGGACCGCGTCGACCGGCACTTCCAGAACCAGAGCTGGATCCACAACGACTTCGGCGGCAAGCTGCCCTCCGAGGTGTTCCGGGAGCACTTCCTGGCCTGTTACATCACCGACCCGGCCGGGCTGCGCCTGCGCGAGCAGATCGGCATCGAGACCATCGCCTGGGAGTGCGACTACCCGCACACCGACACGACCTGGCCCGAGTCACCCGAGCACGCCTGGAACGAGCTCCAGCAGGCCGGCTGCCGCGACGACGAGATCCACCAGATCACCTGGGAGAACGCCAGCCGCTTCTTCGGCTGGGACCCGTTCTCCCACACGCCGAGGGAGCAGGCCACCGTGGGCGCGCTGCGCGGGCTGGCCGCCGATGTCGACGTCACCCGGATGTCGCGCGAGGAGTGGCGCAAGCGCAACGAGGCCGCGGGAATCGGCGTCTTCTAACCCCAGGCCGGCGGGAGCCCGGACCGGGGCTCCCGCCGGAGCGTCGCGGCGATCTCCCGCCGCGGAGTTCGCAGGCGCTTCCCCGGCATCGAACCAGGTGAACCGCCCGGCGCCAGCACTGTGACGCCGGGCGGGCCGGGGACGGCGCGATGCCGACCTGCGCGTTCATTCCCAGTATTGGCCGACGCTTCATCACGGGGAAACCCGGCCCGGCCGCGGTTGTCGGGGGGAGCCGAAATGCTGGAGGCAGCATGCCCATCCGACCGCCCTGCCCATGCTGCGGTCGACCAGGAGGACGTGGTGAGGAAGAAAACGCGCATCCGCCGGTTCTCGCTCGTGATCGGCGGCGCCCTGGCGCTCGTCGTCGCGCTTCCGACGATTGCGCTCGCGGCACCCCCGGCCGCGCTGCCCGGAAACGCCGACACCATGGAACAGACGTACCAGCCGGCCTACGACTACGACACCGACGGGTGCTACCCGACGCCCGCCATCGGGGCGAACGGAGCCGTCAACGGCGGGCTCAACCCGTCCGGCGCGCTCAACGGTGGCTGCCACGACCTGGCCGACCTCAACAACACGAACGGCTACGCCCGCTACAAGTGCAACAACGGCTGGTGCGCGATTCTGTACGGCCTCTACTTCGAGAAGGACCAGGCGACGATCGGCGGCCACCGGCACGACTGGGAGCATGTCGTGGTCTGGGTGCAGAACAACCAGGCCCAGTACGTCTCCGCCTCGGCCCACGGCAGCTTCAACGTCTACCCCCGCAGCCAGGTCCGCTGGGACGGCAACCACCCGAAGATCGTCTACCACAAGGACGGCGTCGGCACCCACGACTTCCGTCTCGCCGACTCGGGCGACGAGCCGCCGGAGAACGAGCTCCACACCTGGCGTTACCCGACTCTGGTCGGTTGGAACGGCTATCCGGCCGGGGTCCGTGACGCGCTGAGCGCGGCCAACTTCGGCAGCGCGGTCTTCGGTCTCAAGGACGGCAACTTCAACTACCACCTCGAGCGCGCGATGCCTGCGGGCATCTCCTTCGACCCGAACGCCTGACGGCGCGGGCTCCGGCTTCGCCGCGGCGAGTGGGCGGGGTGGTCACCCCGCCCACTCGTCCCGGCCGCCAGGCCCCGCACGGCAAATCCCAGGCGGAGCAGACCTCGCGCGGCCAGACCCCGTCACCGGGCGGGGAGCCGGTCCCGACTTCCCACCGGCCGGCGCACGGGACCGCCATCCACCTGACAACCTGCGATGATTGTGAAGTGCGGCCACAGTCGCGCTGACGACAGCTTTTCGTCGGGCACAGGCATTGCCAGTCGACCGGGAAAGCCTACGATCATTAATTGTCGCGTGGAGGGGCCGATGGCCGACCAGACAGTGATCGGCAAAACAGGACGGGTGACGGGAAAGATAGCCCCGGGCATGGTCGGTGAGGTCATGCTCGCGGTACGGGGCGGCTCCGAGGCATTCCACGCTTATGCGGCCGACGACGGGGTGACCTTCGCCGTCGGCTCGCGCGTTCTCGTCGTCGAGTATTTCCCTCCTCGCACCGTGCTGGTGATCAGGCTGTGACCGCGGTCGTGGCCACCCACCGGCCAACGGTGCCCCGGCGCGCCAACCGCTGTGCCCCGCCGCGGGCCGGCTGACGCCCGTTGACCAGATCTCCCGTGGGGTGAAGCGGAGGCAACATGATGATCATCCTCATCTCGGTCGCGGTCGGCGCCGTGCTGGCCGTCGCGTTGTTCAAACTGATGTGGCGGGTGGCCGAACCGAACGAGGCACTCATCATCTCCGGGATGCGGGCGTACAAGGACCCGAACGACGCCGTGGCCGAGAGCCTGGGATTCAAGATAGTCACCGGAAAGGGCGTGCTGGTACCGCCGGGCGTGCAGACCGTCCGCCGGATGTCCCTGGATCTGCGGGCCGCCCAGCTCGGCATCGAATGCGTCACCCAGCAGGGAATCCCGGTCGGTGTCCGGGGCGTGGTCATCTTCAAGGTCGGTGACGACTACGCGTCCATCGCGAATGCCGCCCGCCGGTTCCTCGACCAGCAGGACAAGATGGACACCCGGGTGCACAACGTTTTCGCCGGCCATCTGCGCGCCATCGTCGGCCAGCTGACCGTCGAGGACCTCATCCGGGACCGGGAGAAGCTGACGCAGCTGACCCGGGCGAGCTCCGGAACCGAGATGGAGAAGCTCGGCCTGATCGTCGACTCGCTGCAGGTGCAGGAGATCGACGACCCGACCGGTTACATCCGCAACCTCGGGCGCCCGCACGTGGCCACCGTCGCCGCGCAGGCCAGGATCGCCGAGGCGGAGGCCGACCGGGAGGCCACCGAGCAGGAGCAGATCGCCATGGCGCTCAAGGCGGAGGCGAACCGGAACAGCTCGATCAAGCAGTCCGGGTTCCAGGCTGAGGTCGACGAGGCCTCGGCCCGCGCCACCCAGGCCGGCCCGCTGGCCGAGGCCACCGCGCACCAGCAGGTCGTCGTCGAGCAGACCAAGGTGGCCCAGCTCGAGGCCGAGCTGGAGGAGCAGCGTCTACAGGTGTCCGTGCGCAAGCCGGCCGACGCCCGCGCCTACGAGCAGACCACGCTCGCCCGCGCCACCCGTGACGCCCAGATCAGCTCGGCCGAGGCGGCCGCCCGCCAGATCGAGCTGGCCGCCGCCGCGGACGCCACCCGGGTCCGGACGGAGGCGGACGCCCGGGCGCAGCAGGTGCGAGTCCTGGCAACCGCCGAGGCGGCCTCGACCCGCGCGATCGGCGACGCGGACGCCCACGCCAAGCGGGCCGTCGGTTCGGCCGAGGGTGACGCGATGCGGGCCCGCGGCCTGGCCGAGGCCGAGGCGATCAAGGCCCGCGCCGACGCGCTCGCCGTCAACCAGGACGCCGTCATCGGCCAGCAGCTCGCCGAGCAGTGGCCGGCCATCGTCGAGGCCGCGGCCAAGCCGTTCGGCGCGGTCGACCAGCTGATCGTCCTCAACGGCGCGGCCGGCCTGGGCGAGGTGCTGACCCAGGCGCTGTCACAGGGCGCGGCGGGCCTGCAACTGGCCCGTTCCCTGCTCTCCAGCGGCACGCCGGGCTCCACCCCGGCCGTGCCCACCGCGCCCGGCGCACCGGCGCCTGACGCACCCGCGAACGGCACGGCCAAGCCGGCGGACAGGTAGGCAGCAGATCTCCCACCGCCTCACGATCGATCACCCGGACGACCCGGAGATGCGGGTGTCTCACGAAACGATCGCGTGCCACGAGGCGCCAGACAGTCGAGTGGAGGTGGAAGACCTTCACCGTCGGGTCGTCGCGGCGGCGAGATCGGCGAGCAGGTCGGGCAGGACGAGTTCCTCGTCGATCCGCCGCGCGTGGCGTTCCAGGGCCGGGCGCAGGCCCTGGTCCCAGGACGCGTCGGCCGGGCGGCCCATCAGCCTGCCGCCTTCGACCATCGCCAGGGCTGCCTCGTAGGAGCGGGAGTCGAAGCGCCACGGCAGCCACGGGACCCGTTCGAGCAGCCCGTTCGCGATGCGGATGCCGCCCCAGTCGAAGTCGCCGTGGTAGGCGAACCGCGCTCCCCGCACCGCGAGCGCGTCCAGCATGGTCACGACGGCGAGCGAGGGCTGGCCGGAGACGCAGATCAGGGGCGGGGACCGGTGTGCCAGTTCGTCGGCCGCGCTGGCGACCACGATCGGATTCTCACACAGGAAGACCATCGTGGAGCCCACGCCGAGGTCGCCCAGATCCCCGCGGCGGCCGACGAGCTGACGCAGGGTGAGCACGCAGGGCTCGCCCGCCTCGCGGGCGGCGGCCAGCATCCGCCCGCTGGGGGTCGCCGAGCCGCCTGGCAGGCCCAGGCACAGCGCGGTGGACGACAGCTCGTCGCGGTGCACTCCGACAGCCGCCCAGGCGGCCCGCCGCCCCGCGGCTGACCCGTCGCCGGTCGGGGAGGAGCCGCCGAGCACCCGTACGGCGGCCAGCACGAGGGTGGTCAGCGGCCGGCCCTCGTCGAGCGCGTGCGCGTCGCCGGCGCGGCTCGCCGCCAGCCGGCCCAGCGCGACGCCGGGCGACGGCAGCACCTCCAGCACCCGCACCGCATCAGTCACCAGCGCGGACGCGGCGTCTGGCCCGTCCGCGAGCCGGCGCAGCATCCCGGTGCCGTCCAGCCACAACAGCCAGGGGGCGAGTACGGGACGCCGGGACACCAGCTCCTCCAACGGGCCGCGGACGGCCGACCACTCCCGGGCATCCGCGGCGGCCTGCGCCGCAAGGTTGGCCACCTGCCCCGTCAGCAGGGTGACGGCGGCCTCGAGCCCGCCGGACGCGGCGCCGCTGGCGCGCAGCACGGCGTCCACGTCGTCCAGCGATACCGACAGCGAGCTGCCGGCGCCGGCCCGCCGGCCGAGCAGGCGCTCGGCGGCCCGCCGCTGGTCCGCGGTGGCCCGGGCCAGCGTGACCGTCCCGGTGAGCGGCCTGCCCCGTTCCAGCCGGCCGCGTGCCCGGGCGAGCAGCCATGCCGTCTCCTCACCGCCGAGCAGCCGCCGCAGCCGCTCGAGGTCGCCCGGCTGGTCGGCATCGTTCACGTGTGCGGAAT
The DNA here is from genome assembly GCF_900465275.1 of Parafrankia sp. Ea1.12. Taxonomy (NCBI): domain Bacteria; kingdom Bacillati; phylum Actinomycetota; class Actinomycetes; order Frankiales; family Frankiaceae; genus Parafrankia; species Parafrankia sp. Ea1.12. The sequence goes on from NZ_UBIZ01000194.1 coordinate 6,286, forward strand.
CGGCTCGCCGCCGGGTGGCAGAGGCTCATCGCCGAGAGGAAGAGGGTCGCCATTGAGGGGAAGACGCTCGTCGCCGACGGGAAGATGCTCGCCGAACAGAGGAAGATGCTCTTCGTCGCGGGCCCGCCGACTGGCCGCGGCCACCTCCGGCTGTGCCGCCGGCGCTGGCAGGTACGTCGACGGTCGATCCAGCCGCGTCCGTTCGCGGCCGTCCCACCTCCACGGCGTGACCAGCACCGCGTCCACCCCGTCCCGCCGGGACAGCTGAGCGATCGCCAGCCCGGGGACCTGCGGGTAGCAGCCCCACTCCCGCTCGCTCGTCATCACGACATCCAGGTCGAAGGTGGCGAGCAGGCCCAGGCACTTGGCTCTGGAGTCGTCGTCCACCCCGGCGAACGCCTCGTCCAGAGCGATGAGGCGGGGCGCCCGCCGGTCGCCGGCCGAGTCGTAGAACGACGCGGCGGCGGCGAACAGCGGGATCGAGGCGGCGAGCACCCGCTCCCCGCCAGATGCCGGGCCGCTGGCCGGGCGCCACTGGCCGTCCTGGAACCGCTGGACGGCGAACTCGTGCCAGCGGCGGTAGTCCAGGGCGCGGGTCAGCTGCTCCGCCCAGCCGCCGGAGGCGTCCGCGCTGTGCTCCCGGCTGATCTCCTCCTGGAGGAACGCGCCGACGGTCGCCCGGTCCGCGGCGCTCCACGCGTCGGTCGTCTGCCGCAGCAGGCGGTCCCGCACCGGGCCGAGGCCCGCCGGCGCGCCGCGGGCCATCCGCCACTGCAGACGCAGCCGCATCCCGGTCGAGGTGGGCCGCTCGGCGAGGTTCGTGTTGATCCTGCCGACCTGCTCCTCGGTGTCGCTGACCAGCTCCTGCAGCGCACTGGCGACCTCGTTGACCAGGTGGTTCTCCAGGACCTCACGTTCCTTGGCGGACAGCAGCAGCGCACGCTGCTCGGTCTCCCCCGCGAGCGCGGTGACGAGTTCCGGGACGTCCTGCCGGCGGCCCTGGAACAGCACGTCGACCACGATCACGCCGTCGGCGACGGTCATCCCGACCGAGTGGCCGTGCCGGGACAGTGCGTCGGTGAGGATCTTGTGCTCGCCCGACACACGCTGCTGCACAAGCTCCCAGCGCCGGTCGGAGTCGTCGACGTCGCCGAGGGCCGCGTTGACGGCGCGGGCGAGGCGATCGCCGGGTTCGGCGCCCACGCGGCGGACGTGTCGGGGAGGTCGAGGTCCGGGACGGCGACGGTGAGCAGTCCGGTCGCCGCGAACGCCCGCAGCCTCGCGATGGCGCTCTCCCGCTCGGCGGCCGCGGCGGTGATGGAGGCCCGCAGGGTCTCGCGCCGGCCGTCGGCCTTGCCGCGGGCGTCGATCGCGGCTCGTTCGGCGGCCCGCGCCGCCTTCTCCCGCCGGTCGCGGTCGGCGAGCTCGGCTTCGACGGCGGCGAGCTTGCGGAACAGCTCGTCGACGGCGGCGCCGGCGGTCTCGGCCAGGACCCGGTGCCGTTCGGCCCCCGCGTCGGCCTGCGCCTCGGCCTCGGCCTGTTCCTCGGCCGCCTGCCGGTGCCGGGCCGTCACCTCGGCCAGTTCCGCGCGCGCCCCCGCCGCCGCGGTGCGGGACCTGGCCAGCGCGGTCGCGGCAGGCCACAGCCTGGCCAGTGCGGTCCGGTAGTCGCCGAGCGCCCGGCGCACCGAGGCGAGGGCCGCCGGCTCGACGGGCAGGCGGACGTCGGCAGCGAAGTCCTCGACCTGCTCCCGCGCCTGCGCGGCGACCTGCCGGCGCCGGTCCGCGATGGCGGCGGCATGGTCGTGGTCGGCGTCGACGCGCCGCCTGGTGGCATGCTCGGCGCTGAGCGTCGCGTGGGCGTCACGCAGATCGGTGTCGGCGGGAAACGCGCGGTGCTCGGCGGCCAGTGCCTCGAGCCGGTCCGCCAGCTCGGCCCCGGCCGCGGCCAACCGCGTCAGCCGTTCCTCGGTCAGTTCCGCGTCGGCGCGCAGCCGCCCAAGCCGGGCCCGCCGGGCCGCCTCGCGGGAGCCTTCTCCGATGTAGCCGGCGGCCGGCTTGTGCCACGACCCGGTCAGCGTTCCGTTGCCGAAGCTGCCGTCGACCCCGACCCAGCTGGCGGAACCGTCCGGAGCACGGTCGGGCCCGCTCGGCCGGTCGGAGCCGCGCAGGCCGATCGTCGCCAGCAGGTCGGCCAGGGACTGGTCGCTCAGAGCGTCGGCGGCGGGGTCCGCCCGGTCCACCGCCGGAACGAGCACCGTCGCCAGTCCGTCGCCCGGCGTCGGGAAGCCGGCGGTGACCAGGACGTCGTCGGAGACGGCGTCCCGCAGCCTGCCGTCGGGGCCGACCCAGGCGTCGAGGATGCCGGCCGCCTCCAGCGCCGCCTCGATGCCGGCCCGGTGCTCGTCGGGCACGCCGGCGGCGAAGTCGACAACCTTCCACAGCGGGGCGCCGGGACGGCCGGCGCGGCCCGACCCGTCCCGGGTGTACGGGGTGGGCGGCACGTCATGGCCGCCGGCCACCAGCCGTGCGATCTCCTCCGTCAGCGCGTCGAGCTCGGCCCGGGCAGCCGCCTTCTCGGCGTCGACGGCGGCCTGCCGGCGGCCGAGGAGGGCAGTCGTCTCCCGCACCGCGTCGTCGACTGCCGCCGCGGCCGGGCTGCGGCCGTCGAGCGTCTCCACCCAGCCGGCGAGTGCCGCGAGGATCCCGTCCGGGTCGGGCAGCCGCAACTGCTCGGCGCGCCCCAGGTAGGCCGTGCAGGCCGCGACGAGGTCGGCGCCGCGTCGGGCGAGAACGTCCTCGGCGGTCGCGATCCGCTCCGCGACGGCGTGGCGCTCGCCGATGATCCGGTCGAGTTCGGTGCGGGCGGCCCGCGCCGCCGCCGCCGCGTCATCGGCCCCGCGCAGCAGCCGTTCGAGGTGGCTCACCGCCGCGTCCTGGGCGTCGACGGCGGCCTCACCGGACCGCCGCGCGCCGGCATACGGTCGCTGCTCCCGCGCCAGCTCGTCGAGCACCGCAGGGTGCCTGTCGGCGAGCAGGGCGGCGCCGGCCGCCGCGTCGGCCTCCCCGACGGCTCCGTCGAACGCGGTCTGGTCGTCGTCGACCGCCGTGGCGGCCTCGGCCAGCCGGCGCTGCCAGCTGTCGGCCGACCGTGCCGCCTGCGTGGCGGCCTCCGTCCGCTGGCTGGCGAGCTGGGCGAGCCGGGACGCGTCCTGCCTGGCCGTGTTCAGCGCCGCCGCGCTGCGCATCTCCGGGCTTTCGCGCAGCGCCTCACGCCGGGCGGTCAGGATCTCCTTCGCCGCGTCGAGGGCGTCCAGCTCGGCGAGCGCGGTGTCGAGCGCCGCCTGCGCGGTCCGGTGGGCTTCCTCGGCTTCGCCCAGCTCCCGGCCGTACTGCTCATAGCGGCTGTGCGCCTGCCGCGGTGGCGCGGTGTGCCGCCTGGCGGCGACCTGGGCGTAGCGGCTGTAGTGGCTCAGGAACGCCTGCGCCGCCGCCTGTGCCTCGGTCAGCGCGCGCAGCGCCTCCCGCTCCTCGTCCAGGCCGCGGAACGCCTCGGCGACGGTGGCCACGAGCGCGGGGTCCAGCGGCGCCAGCGCCTCGGTGAGCGCGCGGGACAGCAGTTTCTCGTCAGGCCGTTTGGACAGCTGAGGCTGACGGAGCTGGATCAGGAGATTGACCAGCGCCTCGTATCGGTGGGTGCCAAGCCCGAACAGCTCCTCGTCCACCGCCCGCCGGTAATGGGAGGCCGTGTCGAACACCTGGCCGTGGCCTTCGACGACGTCCTTCAGCTTCTCCCTGGTCAGCGCCACCCGCGTCGGGCCGACCAGGGACAGGTCAGCGCCGACCCGCTGGGGGGTGACAAAGAACCAGTGCCGGGCGATGCCCCGGCCGGCGACCGCCTTCAGCCCGGCTCCGACAGTGCGGTACTCGGCGACACCGTCCTGGCCGGTCCGGCCGAACTCCAGCCAGGCGTAACCGAGCCGCTCCGGGTGCGGATGGCGGCCTCCCAGCAGCAGGTTCCACTCCATCCGCTTGTTGCGGTCGCCATCGGGCTCGACCCGGTGGGCGGCCAGTTCCCCGTCGAGCAGGAACGGCAGCGTCAGCGCCAGCACCTTCGACTTGCCGGTGCCGTTGTTGCCGCGCAGCAGCAGCCGGCCGTCGTGGAAGTGGAACTCCTCGACGTCGTAGTAGAAGAGGTCGACGAGTCCGGCACGCAGCGGCTGCCAACGGTCCCGGCCGGGAGCAGGCAGCGACGTCCCGGGCGACGGCGCGGACGCCACCGCGGCCGGGTCCGCGGACGACCTGACCGCGGACGACCTGGCTGCGGTGATCGCCATGTCACCCCCGGGAGTCTCGCTGCTCACCGCCGCGTCTCCTTCCTGTTCCTGCGTGCTGGGCTGGCCGGCCCAATGCCGGTGCCGGTGCCGTCGGCCTGCCGGTCACGGATCGTCGGGGCGTCGAGTGCGTAGCGGGCTATCGCCGGGCGGGGCAGGACCGCCGGCGGGCCCGCCGGACCACCGGGTGCGTCGGCGACCAGCCGCAGGGCTCGGAGCTTGTCGAGCGCCACCGCGAGAAGCTCGGCGTCGGCGCCGGGTTCGGTCACCCCACGCCGCCAGTAGGAGGCGTGCTCGACCGCCATCTGTGCGACGAAGGTGCGCAGGCGGGCCAGCGGCACCGGCGTGCCCTGGCCGAGCCGGTCCGCCAGGTACTCGGCGACCAGCAGGGTCACATGTCCGTCGGTGCGCTGCTCGGGCATCCGCACGTCGGTGAGGTCGTCGTCGGGGTCGACCATCGCGATCCCCTCGGCCCGCATCTCCGCGAGCAGCCCGGTGGCCTCCTCGATCCGCCTGGTGATGGCGTGGCGCTGGCTGACCAGGTAGGCACGCTCGTCCTCGGCGAGTTCGTCGTAGTAGACGACGGGCTCGTCCAGCAGCCGGCGCGTCAGCCGGTGCCGCAGCGCGCGGTTGCGCAGGTCCTCGGTGTCGGGAACAGGCTCGTGGGTCAGCTCCGCCAGCCGGGCCTCCAGGTCCGTGGCCTCGATCGTCGACGGTCCGCGGGTGCCCGCCAGGAGTGAGGCGAGCACCCGGCGGCGGACGTCGTACAGGACGTCCCCGCTGTCGCTCAGGTAGGCGTCCTCGTCGCCGGCGACGCGCTCGAGCACGCCCAGGGAGAGCAGCAGCCGGACGACCGCGACCAGGTCGGAACGTTCGTCCCGGCGGCTGAGGGTGAAGGCGACACCGACAGCGGCCAGCTGCGGGTCACTCGCCGCGACCAGCACGCCCTCCGCCAGCCGGCCCAGCGTGATCTGGGCGTCCGCGGTCTCCAGCACCGACAGTGCCAGGCACAGCAGGACGTAGCGGCGCCGCCCGAACGGCGCCCTGCCCCGGCCGTCCCGTGCCGGGTAGGTCGCCTCCCCGGTCGTGGCGACCGTCTTGAACAGCCTGGCGGAATCCGAGTCCACCAGCAGCCGCCAGCCCGTCTCGGCGGCGAGCCACTCACGCAGCGCCGGGGCGTGCCGGCGGATGAGCTGCAGCACCTCGTCGTCCGACGCCGAGGTACGCAGGGGTCTGGCCAGCAGAGCCCGCATCGCGCGCCGCCGCGCGGCGCGGGTATCCGCCGTGACAGGGTCCGTCGTCATCCCGGTATCGGCGCGGGCACGGTCAGATCGACGATCTCGACGAGGTGTTCCGGCCCGCGCAGCACACCGTCCTCGGTCTCCACAGACACCGTGCCGCCGCCTGGCACCACGGACAGCCGGATCAGAATCGTGCCGTCACCCGACGTCGTCTCCACCGCCCCCTCACCCGGCAGCCGGGCCGCGAGCGCATCCCCGAGCAGCGCGAGGAAGAGACGGAACGCCTGCCGGTCGAGAAGCCCGAGATCGGACAGCAGCACCGGCCGGCCGAGGGCCAGCCGATCTCTGGCGGCCGCGGCCTGCCCCGCCTCCCTGGCCGCGTGCTCGGCGAGCAGGCGGCGCTGCTCGGCCCGGTCCGCAACCCGGTTCGGGGCACCACGCCGCTCGTACGACCCGGTGCGGCGCAGCTGGGGACTGATCCGTACCGGCGGTGCCTGCCGCCACGGCGTGCCGGGTGACGGCTCGTCCTCCTGCCAGGCCGAGACGGTCTCCTGGGAGACGGTCAGGTGCCGGGCCGGGGCCAGCCCGAAGGCGGCCCGCCACAGCCGGTGCGCCGCCGCGTCATCCGGCGCCTCGGCAAACCAACGCGCAAGCGCGCGGAAGTCGGCCGACCGGTCGGAACGGCCGGAGCGGCGCTCGTTGAGGGCGGCCACGGTGTCGATGAGCTGGGTGATGGCGGTGACGGCGGCACCGCGCAGCAGCCTCGCCTGGGAGGGATGGCGGGCATCGGTCGACACGAACCAGTCACGCAGGCCGCGCCACCTGTTCCGCCATCCGACCAGCGACGCCTCGACCGCGGCGTCATACGCCGCCCCCGCTCCCCCGGCCGCCACGCGCCCGTCAGCCGAACCGGCGCCCGCCGGCGAACCGTCCGCCGACGACGGACCGTCAGCCGCTACCGAACCGGCGACGATGTGCGCGTCCGGCGGCAGGTCCGGCAGCGCGTCGCTGGCCTCACGGCGAGCCACGACCTCAAGCAGACGAGTGACATCACGTTCCTCCAGCTCACCGAGCAACGTGGCGATCTCCGCGCCGCGGTTCGCGAGATCGGCGATGAAGCGGTTGATGTAGTCGATGAGCCGCTGCTTGTAGGCGACGAACGCGTCGACGTCTCCGTCCGAGAAGTCGATGACGCGGCGCAGCGACGCCATGAACGCCTGGGCGTTGTCCGCCAGGCCGGTGAACCGCTCCGCCAGCCCCAGCAGCAGCAGATGCACCTTCGCCGGGTCCAGCTCGGACGCCTCCATCATGGCCAGCCCCAACAGGGCACGCAGCTGGGACGCGATATCGTCGAGGGCCACCGACTGCAGGGCGCCCCGACGGCCGATCGCCGCCTCGTACAGCGCGATCGCCTCCTCGGCCGCCTGCCCCGCCGGGGTCAGCTGGTACAGGTACCGGGCCCGGTGGAAGTCCTCCACGCTCGTCACGCGGCCGGTGTCCGGGTCCCTGCGCAGGTTGCCCCACACCGCCAGCTGGTCGAAAGCGGCCACCATCGACTCGGCGGGGACGGCGCCGCCCACGTCGGCCGCGGCGTCCTCGGGACGCATGTGCACGATGAAGCGGTCCCGGGCCCGCGCGAAGGCTGTCAGCACCTCCCGGTACAGCCCGGAGTTGGGCACGCTCAGGTGCGTGAACGGCTGCGGCGCCGCGACAGCCACACCGCCCACACCACCCGCACCGGCCGCACCTGCCCCACCAGCGACAGCAGGCCCGACCGCATCGTCACCGGTCGACATGTCAACCAGTATCGCTGCGAGGTCTGACATGCTGACTACGGGTGTCCCACCACGCACAGTTCCCGGCACCGCGCGATCCCGCCGCGGCGGCGATCACGGCCTGCGGCCAGGACGGGTCCGGCGAAATCCGGGCGACGGGCGGGGTTCGGGTCCGGCAATGTACGAACCGGGCCTCCGCGCCTGCTGGCCTGCATCTACCGAGCACCTGCGGCCAAGCCGATTGATAGGTCAAACCTATTTGATCAGGTCAGATGCTAGCCCACCCCGGCCGCGTCGGCGACCCGGCTGACCGGCACCAGCCAGTCCCCGACGAGGTGGCCCATCACCTGCAGGGAGTTGCCGGAAAATAACTTCAGGGTTTGATGTTGCTCTTGTCGATCAGAGCGGTGAGGTCTCTCGCGGTCGGCGCGGTGATCGGTGCGGGTGGAACGTGGCGGTCGAGGCCGTCGAGGACGGGG